>MWOX01000155.1 GCA_002026005.1 Prochlorococcus sp. HOT208_60m_808M21 | reverse complement strand
GCTCAAGATAAATTATCGGTACAGTTAGAAAAAGGGTCCCAACCAAAATATAAAAAGTTCCCAAATAAAATATCAAACTATTCATTAAATTAACTGCTTGAATAAATTATAAGAGTTGATATCAATAAACAAACTATCTATCAGAATTTCCTTAAGTGCGGTCGGGGAGACTTGAACTCCCACACCCGAAGATACGAGTACCTAAAACTCGCGCGTCTACCAATTCCGCCACGACCGCTCAAATAAGATAATAATTGAATAAGGTTTATTTTAAAAATTTTTTTTCTTAAGATGATTAATTTGACACATTAAAATTGAATAAAAAAATCTCCTAAAAGAAATTTTTATGTTTAAGCATGCAATCATCTTAAAATATTAGTTATATTATTTAAAGAATTAAAGAAACGATTTCTAACTCAACCAGTAAAAATACTAATTCTTCAAAAACATTTAATTGGCAAAAAGAGATTAAAAATTACGTAGATCCGCCAAGTTTTTGGAATCCAACATTAGGTCTATTTTTTGGCGGTTATTTTCTTGCGTTTCTTAGCATATGGCAATGGTATAGAGGTGTTTGGCCTTTACCTTTACTTGTAGCAACTGCTTTTTTAGCTTTACATATTGAAGGTACTGTTATTCATGATGCCTGTCATAAAGCTGCTCATCCAGTTCCTTGGATAAATCAAGCAATGGGCCATGGCTCAGCTATTCTATTAGGATTTAGCTTCCCAGTTTTTACGAGAGTTCATTTACAACATCATATTCACGTAAATCATCCCAAAAATGATCCAGATCATATTGTCAGTACTTTTGGTCCAATTTGGCTAATTGCTCCAAGATTTTTTTATCATGAGGTGTTTTTCTTTCAAAGAAAACTCTGGCGTAGATATGAATTACTACAATGGGGAATTGAAAGATCCATATTCCTGACAATTATCTTGGCAGGTTTGAAATTTGACTTTATGAATTTAATTTATAATTTATGGTTCGGCCCAGCATTAATGGTAGGAGTCACTTTAGGAATATTTTTTGATTATTTACCCCATAGACCATTTCGATCAAGAAATAAATGGATAAATTCTCGAGTTTATCCAAGCAAATTTATGAATTTATTAATAATGGGACAAAATTACCATCTCATTCATCATCTATGGCCTTCGATTCCTTGGTTTGAATACAAAATAGCTTATGAAAAAACTAAGCCTTTATTGGATAAAAAAGGCTCCCCTCAAAGGGTGGGGATATTTGAAAGTAAAGAAGATATTTCTAACTTTATTTATGATTTATTAATAGGTGTAAGGAGTCATAGTAAAAAGAGGGGGAAAATAAGAAAAATAATAAATTTATATCCAGGCTTTAAGATAAAAAAATTTTTATTAAAGCTTGTCAACAAAACATTTATTGGAAGCAACTAACTTACTCATTCATTAATAATTTTTGGTACTTTAAAGTATTTATCTTCTCTAGATGGACCCAATTCTAAAAGTTCTTCATTGCAATCAGAATTTATCTTTTCATCTTTTCTAAATACATTTACAACCTCTATAGCTCTCGTTGTACAGGGGACATCATCTGTATCAATTTTTTCCAGTTGTCTTATATAATCCAATATCTTTTCTAATTGTTGTGCATGATTATTAATTTCATTCTCGTTAAGTTCTAATCTCGCTAAATGAGCAACTTTTTTTACTTCCTCTTTAGTTATTTTTGTCATATATTTAATATGTTACTTAATAAATAATAGTTTATTAAGAACAACTTATTTACATATCCTTTGAATTTCAAATAATTTAAAAAAATAATCACATTTTTTTGAAAATCAATATCAATTTATAGCCTTAATTATTTTTCTCAGCTAAACATGTTATTAGATAGATATTGAAAAATAGAAGAAGAATTATTTCCAAAAAATTTTTTTTATCGGCACTCTAAACTTGTTGCTCCTGATTTAATAGGCTGTTACCTCATAAAAAAAAATAATGAGATAGATCAAGTTAAAGGGGTGATTGTTGAAACTGAAGCTTATTCACAGGAAGAAGAGGCCTGTCATGGCTACCGCAAAATGACTGAATCAAACAAATCATTATTTGGCAAACCTGGCACATTTTATATTTACAAATCTTATGGCATTCATCATTGTTTAAACATAGTTACTGATAAAGAAAATTTTGCGAGTGGTGTTTTGATAAGATCAGTTTTTATCTCTAATCAGAATGAAAGATTAGCTTCTGGACCTGGCCTAGTAACAAAAACATTCAGTATAGACATTTCGTTTAACTCACTTGAAGTTCTTAATAACAAATCTTTATGGATTTCTCCACGAAACTCCACTCTAGAAGAAAAAGATCTTATTCAAACTACGAGAATTGGCATATCAAAGGCAAAAAATATAAAATGGCGTTGGTATCTCAAAAATAGTAGGAGTGTAAGTAAAAGATTAAAAGGTGACAGAACACCTAAATTTCAATAATCATTTATCTTTTCAAGCGTAATGCAAATTTGGCCTCATAAACATATCCACACACTAGCTAATTTTTCAATTAAAGATTATGAGTTAGTTTTTGAATTAGCTAATAGATTTGATGCACTAAAGAATGCTGGAACAAAAAAGATACCGGCCTTACAAGGGACTTTGGTAACGTCTTTATTTTTTGAAGCTAGTACAAGAACAAAAAATAGTTTTGAGCTTGCAGCAAAAAGACTTTCTGCTGATGTCCAAACGTTTGCGCCATCCTCCAGCTCTTTAACAAAAGGCGAAACAATAATTGATACAGCCATAACTTATTCTGCTATGGGGGCAGATACATTAGTTATCAGACATTCATCAAGTTACATAACCTTTGAGATCGCAAAAAAACTTGATGCAATAAATGCCAAGACTTCGGTTCTTAATGCAGGAGATGGATTACATAGTCACCCCAGCCAAGGATTGCTTGACATCTATACATTAATAAAATTCTTTTCCCAAAAAACACTGAATCCAGAGGTTTTAAATTCCAAAAAAATTTTAATAATTGGCGACGTTAATCATTCAAGGGTTGCCAGGTCAAATCTTTGGGCTTTGAGTGCATTCGGCGCCGATATAATCTTATGTGGTCCTAAGACATTAATACCTGATGAATTTATCAATTTTTTAAAAACCTCCGCTCCAAATCAAACAGAAGATCCTGTTAAATCAAGAGGTTCCATAACAATTTCTAGATCATTGGAAGAATCAATAAAAATTGCAGATGCGATTATTGTTTTAAGACTCCAGAAAGAGAGAATGATGGAAAATTTACTAAGTAGCATTGATTCATATAGTTTGGATTATGGCTTAACCCCAGAGAAATTATCTTTAAATAAAAAAGAAATTCCAATTCTACATCCCGGCCCCATTAACAGAGATATCGAAATTAGCAGCAAAGTGGTAGATCAATATCCTAATTGCTTAATTAATAATCAAGTTGCAAATGGTATCCCTATAAGAATGGCTTTGCTTTATCTATTACAGAAACACAACAAGTAAATTTATAGCAACTTAAGACTTTCTGTAAAGAAACCATAAAATAATCCTAATCTAAAAGAATCTAATAAAAGTACTAAAAATTTCTTTTTCCTTTCAAATCTAAAATTTCTTCTCAAAACTATTAAAAACTCAATAAAAACTACTGATAAAAAAGCAGCTACAGGATCCATAAGTTCCACGACGGCACTTACCATACCAAGAGAACTTCCAAAAAAGTATCCGATTAAAAGTGTAATCAATGATATTGAATATCTTCGCCATGGATTATTAGCCCAAATACTTATTGTCTGAATATTTTCCACAATTTTTAGCTGAAATTTTGTCTTTTGAGGTTTAACAACCATTTTGCATTAAACTATGCTGCTTCTGAGTTTGATTGAATTTTAGTATTTCCTTCTATTAATTCAAGTAATGCCTCCAACTGAGCCATTAACCCTCTTAATTCGCCGGGCTCAGGGAAAAGGTCATCTTCTTTTATCCCTAAATGCATTTCTCTGAGCTCTTGCCTTAAATAGCGAATGTGACTAATGACTTGCTCTCTTTTGGTTTGCGACATGATATAAATTTTTTGAATATATTTTAAGAAAGAATATTTTTGAAAAGGAGAGTTTGCATATTTATGACTGAGAATGAAGATAAATGACCTAACAACAATTTGAAAAGATTATGAAATTGAAAATTATCATATCCTTGAAAATATGTACTTAATTCTTATATCAATTTTAAATAATTACTTGAGGCTTTATTATTAGAGTATATTGACTTTACTCAATATGAAATTCATTTCTGAAAATAAAATAAATGAGGAACTAGTAAATTCTTTTGATGAAGAAATGACCTTTGAGCTCGCTAAAAGGCTAGAGGAAGATAATTATAATACTCCATTTGATGGTTTAAAAGACTGGCACTTACTGAGGGCTCTTGCTATCAATAGGCCTGAATTAACGACTAATTATACCCATCTCCTCGATCAGGAACCTTTTGATGAAAACTAAAAGTAAGGAATCAAAAATAAAGGTTCTTTTATTAATAACTGGAAGTATTGCAGCTGTAAGAATTCCATTATTAGTTAGCCAATTAGCGAAAGAAAATTATGAAATAAGATGCGTTTTATCAAAAAATGCAGAAAAATTAATAAAGCCGCTTTCTCTTTCTATTTTAAGTAGAAACCCATGCATTTTAGAAAATGATCAATGGTCTGATGATCAATCAACACCTCTTCACATAGAACTAAATAATTGGGCTGATATTTTAATCATCGCTCCTTTAACAGCGACAACATTAGCAAAATGGGTAACTGGAAATGCAGAGGGATTGATCCCAAGCATCTTAATAGCAAATATAAAGCCCATTATTGTTGCACCAGCAATGAATACACAAATGTGGCTAAATAAAGCTGTCCAAAAAAATTATGAGAATTTGCAGAATTACGAAAATGTTTTGTCTTTGCAACCAAGTGAAGGCCTCTTAGCATGTGATGCTATTGGCATCGGTAAGATACCTCCTAATGATCTAATCCAATTAGCTCTTGAATTTATAGCTTCACATAAACAAAATAAATATCGCAAAGATCTACTAAATAAAGAAATTTTAATAACTGGAGGGTGTACCTCAGAGAAAATTGACGCGGCAAGACATATTACTAACAAAAGTTCTGGAGCTATGGGCCTACTTCTCTCTCAAGTAGCGAGGTTCAGGGGAGCACAAGTAAAATATGTTCATGGTCCTCTGAAAATCGATAAGAATCTTACTGATGGAATAAAAAGATATGAAATTGAAACTAGTGTTGATTTAATTAGGGCACTTAATAATGAAATATCAAATTGCGATTATTTTTTCATGAATGCAGCAGTATCTGATTTCAAAATAACCTCTGATACTTCAGCTAAAATTCCAAAAAATCAAATTAATGCTCATTTGAATAAAAACTTTGAGCTAGTCCCAGATATTTTAAAAACAATTAGTAAATCAAAAAAAGATAACCAAGTTTTTGTAGGCTTTTGTGCTTTTACAGGATCTATAGAAGAAGCACGAGTGACAATTAAAGAAAAGATTATCCAAAAGGGTTGTGATTATCTATTCGCAAA
>MWOX01000154.1 GCA_002026005.1 Prochlorococcus sp. HOT208_60m_808M21 | reverse complement strand
TAGTATTTCGGCATTTATAGAATGGATTTCTCTTGCCGCAGTTTCCTTGGTTTTAGCAGTTGGAGGTTATCTTGTTACTTCTGGAAATATTGGTTTAGGAACATTAACAACCTTTATTTTATATTCCCAAAGACTTTTTGAACCTCTTAGGCAGCTTGCAGAAAGATTTACTCAAATACAAGGAGGTTTAACAGCTGTAGAAAGAATAAATGAATTATTGGATGAAGAAATACAGATTAAGGACTCTACTTCAGCAAAACATTTTTTAGAAAATGCTGAAAATGTAAATAAAAAATTTAAGGGCAAAATTGAGTTCAAGAATGTTAATTTTTTCTACAACGAAGGAGAACATATTATAAAGAATTTATCTTTCAAGATCAATCCAGGCGAGCATGTGGCTTTTGTAGGGCCTACTGGTTCAGGTAAAACAACCATAATAAGACTATTATGTAGATTGTATGAGCCTCAGTCAGGCCAAATTTTAATCGACGACACAGATATTAAAGATATTCCTATTGCAACTCTTAGAAATATGTTGGGAGTAGTTTTGCAAGATACCTTTATCTTTAGTGGAAATGTCGCAGATAATTTAAAACTAAATTCAAATGTAGACAATCTTGAATTAAAAAATCTTTGTAACGAATTAGGGTTAGATAATTTATTACAAAAATTACCAGAAGGCTTGAACACCTTACTAAGAGAAAGAGGGGGAAATCTCTCTTCTGGAGAGAGACAACTTCTTTCAGTAGCTAGAGTAGCTATTAGAAATCCTGTTGTTTTAATAATGGACGAAGCAACTGCGTTTATGGATCCCTCTACAGAGGCTACTTTGCAGAAAGATCTTAAGAGAATTCTGTCAAAAAGAACAGCATTAGTAATAGCTCACAGATTAGCCACTATTGAAAGTTCTGATAAGATTTTAGTCTTAAAAGGGGGTTCATTAGTTGAAGAGGGAACACATAGTGAATTGAGACTGAAAAAGGGTTTATATTTCCAGCTCTCTGAGCTTCAACAAAAAGGATTCGTAAATTTTTAATGATTTTTAGAAACCAAGGATCGTTAATAAAAAAATCAAACACTTTATCAAGGGAAGAGCTGATAGATCTCTATGGTTTAAATTCTTACGAGTTCACTCAAACAATTAAAGAAGAAATATTTGTATGTAGTAAAAATAAAGATTTAGATCTAATAGAACTAGATCAACTTTTGCAAACTGTTGGTTGGAGCAGAAGACCTATAAGGAGAGTAAAAAGAGCTTTAGATTTCAGTATTTTGGTGGTTGGAGTATGGCGTCATGATGATAAATTCCCCAGACTAGTAGGATTTGCAAGATGCACTGGCGATGGAATTCTAGAAGCAACAGTTTGGGATGTGGCTATTAACCCTGTCTATCAAGGACTTGGATTGGGGAAAGAGTTAATGAAATATGTCCTAAAAGAATTGAAAACTATTGGAATTTCTAAAGTAACCCTTTTTGCTGATGCCGAAGTGGTTTCATTTTATAAAAGACAAGGTTGGACATTAGAACCTAGAGGCTCTAAATGTGCTTTTTGGTATGCAAATTAATCATTTTTTGTAGTAGTCAGAATATATGGATTTTAACGATTCGCCTTTTAACCATCTTCTTCTAAATTGCCAGTTCTTAATTGCTTGGAGAAAAATATTAGTTCTTTCCCATTTTCTTGAACTTATAAAAATAGGTAAATTTAATTGTTTTAAATCTTTTTTTTTGTTTAATCTCCTTAAAAAATCTACATCTTCCATCAAAGGTATTTTTCTAAATCCATTATTCTTAAAGTAGGTAGTTCTATGAATTATCAAACCTTGATCACCATAAGGTTGTTTAAAAAATTTACTTCTAAAATTAACGAGAATTTCGAGAACTCTATAAATTATTTTTTTGTGATTAATTTTGAATTCAAAATAGTAAATAATATTCTTGTTTCCCTTTAAAAATGAATTTATTTTTTTAAACCAATCATGAGTTAATCTTGTGTCTGCATGTAAAAATATGAGCCACTCACCTTTTGAATTTTTAGCTCCAATTTCTAATTGTAAACCTCGATTCCTTTCTTTTGATATAAATACTTTTGCCCCATAAATATTTGCTACATCGATAGTTTTATCTTCACTTCCAGAATCAACAATTATGATTTCGCCCTCTTTCTGAATACTTGATAAGTCTGAAAGCAATAATGGCAAATTACTAGCTTCATTAATAGTTGGAATGATAATTGAAATTTTTGACAAGTCGGTTACTTTCTATTTTCAATATCAATAATTGTATCTATATCTATTTTTTTATCTAAAAACTTATATTTTAATTTTTTAGAAGCAAAATTATCAATTGTATTTTGAAGAACATTTTCTGTTCCCCACTTTACGTTAATAAAAGGTAAATGTGTATGTAATAACATTATTTTTTCTGATAAACCAATAAGCCAATATCCTCCATCGTTTGATGGTCCTAAAATAACATCATTATGTTGAAGCTCTTTTAGAGTATTCAATAAATCTTGATGGCATAAATCTGGAAGGTCAGTACCAATAAAAATAATATTTTTGATCTTATGTCTTGCACAAAATTTTTTGTTGATAATTATTTGCCGCTTCATTTTTTCTCCCAAGCAGCCTTTCCCCTGCAAATTAAATTTTTTGATGCCTAATTCTCTAGACCATTTTCTACAATTTCCTACTCCCAAACCAGTTATGGCAATAGAAGTATCAAGCAGTTTATTCTCTTGAAGAAATTTTGCGACTGAAATTGTGTGTTTAGTCATTGCACTTTGTACTTTCGCCGAATTACTTTTACCTATATCTTTTGATAATCTTGTTTTGCATCTTCCAAAACCATGCCATTTCGCCATGATAATAAGTAATGCTTTATCCAATAATTTAGTGAAATTTAAAATAATTATATGCCTATTAAAAAAATAAAATTTATTTTTATAAATTTAGTCGATACTTTGTTAAATAATTTTAAATTTGTCGTGATCTTGTGATTTGATAATGGCCAATTATTGAATTCCAACTAGATTAATAATCTAGAGAATAAAACTTTGCAAGCAACTAATCCTATTTGGGCGGAAGTTCAACAATCACTCCAAAAAACTTTAAGTAAGCCTTCATTTGAGACATGGATAAGGCCTGCTAAATTTAATTGTTTTGAAAATGGCTTATTAACTTTAATCGCCCCAAATTCATTTTCTAGTGATTGGTTGAGAAAGAATTATTGTGAAACTATTGAAAAAGCTGCAAAGAAAATCTGCGGTCATGATGTAAAAGTTGTTTTTAAATCTGAAACGAATACCAGCAGCGATTTAACAAATGAAGATAAACCTAACGAAAAGAAAGTTCATCATAAAACAAGATCTTTTTCTAGTAATAATCAAAATAATTCCCCAAAAAATCAATTCAAAAATCCTAATGGTTTAAATTTACGCTACGTATTTAAAAGATTTGTTGTAGGTCCAAATAGTAGGTTGGCGCATGCCGCAGCTTTAGCCGTTGCCGAATCTCCTGGGAGAGAATTCAATCCATTATTTATTTGTGGAGGAGTAGGTCTTGGTAAGACTCATTTAATGCAAGCAGGTCATTATCGAGTAGAAATAGATCCAGAAG
Organism: Prochlorococcus sp. HOT208_60m_808M21; assembly: GCA_002026005.1. GTDB lineage: Bacteria > Cyanobacteriota > Cyanobacteriia > PCC-6307 > Cyanobiaceae > Prochlorococcus_A. Next base: position 6,573 of record MWOX01000154.1, on the reverse strand, counting down.
CAAAAGTTAAATATGTATCTACAGAGACTTTTACAAATGATGTTATTAGTGGTATTCGAAGAGATGGAATGATGGCTATTCGAGATAAATATAGAAATGTAGATTTGATTTTAATAGACGATATACAGTTCTTAGAAGGTAAAGAGTATACACAGGAAGAATTCTTCCATACTTTTAACGCACTTCACGAATCAGGAAGTCAAATAGTTATTGCAAGTGACAGACCACCAAATCAATTGTCGGGAATTCAAGAGAGATTAATTTCTAGGTTCTCAATGGGTATGACCGCAGATATTCAACCACCTGACCTTGAGACGAGGACAGCCATCCTTCAAAAAAAAGCAGAACAAGAGAGGATGAGTCTTCCAAGAGATTTAATTCAATTTATAGCAGGAAGATTCACTTCGAATATTCGAGAATTGGAAGGAGCATTTACTAGAGCTGTTGCATTTGCATCTATAACAGGCTTGCCAATGACAGTTCAATCAATTGCTCCAATGCTTGATCCTAATAGTGTCGGAGTAATTGTTACTCCAAAACAAGTTATTAATAAAGTGTCAGATTTCTTTAAAGTTTCTACTGATGAATTGATCAGTTCAAGTAGGAGAAAACCAGTAAGTCAAGCTAGACAAATAGGTATGTATCTTATGAGACATGGTACGGATCTAAGCCTTCCAAGAATTGGAGATGAGTTTGGGGGTAAGGACCATACAACAGTTATGTATGCTATTGAACAAGTTGAAAAAAAATTATCTATTGATCCAAATATTGCAAGTCAAGTTCAAAAAATAAGAGATTTACTTCAAATAGATTCAAGAAAAAATTTATAGTTTTACTAATAACTAGAAATGAAATTTATAGGATCTTGATCATATCTATGCCTGAAAGGTATCTTATCTATTTCATTGATATTACTGAGTGATTCAATTTTATTTAATGATTGCCTTAATAACCTTGCTGAAATAATTGGCATATCTCTTGGAACTGAGATTCTATTTTTTAAGTATCTTAGAGAGATTCCTGAAAGTTTTTTAGGGATTAATACTTCACCTGTGATCATATGGCTCAAAGTTGATCTCAATGATTCGTCAAAGGATTCCTTATTATATGGGTTTACCTTTAGTAAATTATCTTTATGCTTTATCACTCTTTTAAGAGCAATTGTTGCATAATATTTTGAGTCATAATTTTGGTTAAATTCATAATTACCTAAACCCTCCCCAGTATCTATTAGCTTAGAGAAAGTAATCTGTTGTTCATTGCTTTCTTTATAGCATCCTCCCATTTGTGGGGGTAAATCATGAGAATGAGTATGAAAATCTCCTTGAGTGCCTCTATAAGCATTTGTCCCTTCAAAAAGGGTAAGCCAGTTATCTACATGACGGTAATTAGATCTTAAATTAAATCCTTTATAATAAATAAGTGATGCATTCATTCTCTCCATATAAGGAATAAAAATTATATCTCCAACACCAGGCTCTATATCACCCGTGTTAGAAATTGATGGATCAACAAACCCTGATTTTGAGCTACTTAAGATTTCATCGAGTTTAGAAATGGATTCTTTAAATCTTTTTTTTCTAAAAGAGTTATCTATAAAATTAAAGCTTTCTCGGCAGAGCCAATTACACCAGGATCTGAAAATTTCTCTTTCTAACTCTCGAATTTTAATAAGGCGACTAGATGTTATAAAAGATCCAAGTGCTCCAAATTCATTTTCTAAAAAAGCTATGATATCGTCGCTTTCAGTTATAACTTGTTCTTTAAATTCAATTGCAGGTAATTTCCCCGATCTGACTTTTTCAAGGAACCAACTTTCTTTTTGGCCGTAGCAAAACATATTTATTTTCTTGACTCTGTATGGAATTTTCTTAAATTCAAGCCATAACCATATCTTCTGACAATAAGGACACCAAGAATGCCTATCTCTATAGAGGGTAACTAATACATCGTTTTCATTATGTCCAAATAATCTTAAATTTGCGTAGGAATTATTTATACCATGGACTCTATCAAGATCTTCAACTTCAAATTTATTTAAATCATCCCATGTCAAAATCCCATTCATTATTTGAATTAAAGCTATAAACTAACGTTATAATAATTGATTAAAAAAAGTCTTGGAATTTGAATTTGATTTAATTGTTGTTGGCGCTGGATCTGGAGGACTCGCGGCTGCTAAACGAGCGGCTAGTTATGGAGCAAAAGTCGCAATCATAGAAGCAAATCAAGTAGGAGGAACTTGTGTGATAAGGGGGTGTGTGCCTAAGAAATTAATGGTTTATGCCGCTAAAAGTAAAAAAAATATGGATTCTTCTGAAGGATATGGATTAAACAATGAAGGTATTAATTTTGAATCAAATATTTTGTTGAAGAACGTTAGAGAGGAGGTTTCTAGATTAAGTAATTTACATAGAAATTCTTTAAAAAAGTTAAATATAACTATTTTTGAAGGCTTAGGAAGATTTATTACTCAAAATGAATTAGAAATTATTTGTTCAAATACAAAGAAAATTAAAAACAAAATAAGTTCAAAAAAAATTCTTATTTCAGTTGGAGGCAAACCAAAGAAATTAAATATTCCTGGGATAGATTTGGCATGGACAAGTGATGATATTTTTGAATTAGAAAAGTTTCCCAAATCAATATTAATTGTAGGAGGTGGATATATTGCTTGTGAATTTGCTTCTATTTTCAGAAATTTAGGTACTGAAGTAACTCAATTAATTAGAGGTCAACATTTACTTAATGGTTTTGATGAGGATCTTTCTTTATGCCTAGAGGAATCACCTACTTTTACTGAAATCAATATAATCTCCAATGCTCAATTAAAATTTATCAAGAAAGTAAATGGTAATCTGGAATCTACCCTAGACTCGGGAGATCAACTCCTAACTAATAATATCCTTATTGCTACAGGAAGAGAACCAAATCTTTTGCCTTTAAATTTAGATTTTTTAAATCTAAAGATGGATGGCCAATATTTAGATGTCGATGAACTTAATCAAACAAGCAACGCAAATATTTTTGCAGTTGGCGATATCATAAATAAGCCAAACTTAACTCCAGTAGCAATAGAACAAGGGAGAGTTTTTTCAGATAATTTTTTTAATGACCAAAAAAGAAAAGTAAATTATGAATATATCCCTAAGGCCGTTTTTACTATTCCAGAAATTTCAACAGTTGGCTTAAGTGAGAAAAGAGCTAAAGAGATTTACTCTGAAAAAAATTTAAAAATTTTCAAATCCAAATTTATCCCTATGTCTAATACCTTTAAAAAGAATAAATCAAAATGTATGTTGAAGATTGTAGTTCATAAGCTAACTGATAAAGTCCTAGGATGTCATATGTTTGGAGAAACATCGCCTGAGATTATTCAAATGGTATCAATTTCATTAAATGCAGGGATAACAAAAAAAGACTTTGATATTACTATGGCTTTGCACCCAACTATCTCAGAAGAATTTGTGACTATGTATGGATAAAATTATGAATTAGAAAATTTTAATTTTTCTTGAACAATCAGAAATACTATAAGTGATGTAAAATAAATAAATAAACCTATCCTTAATTCAGAGAGGAAGTTAAATCCATTCAGGAAAAGTATCTTATCGAGAATGTAGAAAATATAAAGATTAAGCAAAATAAATCCTTCAATTCTTGTGATTTTCCCTTTGCTCCAAAAAATTGGTAAGCATGCAAAGGTAGTTAAAACCATAAAAGGTAAGTCAACTTTAATTAGACTCTTTTCAATTACTAAACCTTTAAATCCTGAAAAAATACTGCAACTTCCAAGGATTAAAAGTTGATTGAGTAAATTACTTCCTATTACATTCCCAATCGCAAGATCTGTTTTGCCTTTAAATGCAGCAATTATTGAAGTTACTAATTCTGGTAAAGACGTCCCAGTTGCGACGATAGTTAAACCAATAACAATTTCATTTACACCCAAAAGAGTAGCGAGGGTTTGAGAACCATTTACTAAAATATTTGAACCAAAGCTTAAAAGAAATATTCCCAATATTAATTTTAGTAAAATATTCATTTTCCCTTTATAGTTATCTTTTAATTCTTCTATCTCTGGTTCAGCATCTTTTGTCTCCTCTCCTTTCTCATTGATGGTATTGATTTCCCATATTGTATTTAAGATTAAACAAAATACTAGAAATACACCTGCTTGCAATGTTAATAAGCCTGTTGATGACATAGCCCAAACTGCACAAGAAATTGCCATTAAAAGAGGCACATCTCTTCTAACTATTCTGCTTTTTACTTTAAGAGGTGTTATCAATGAGCTTATGCCCAAAACAACTAGAACATTAAAAATATTGCTTCCAATTACATTGCTTGCCGCAAGCGAATCACTGCCTTTTAAAATTGAACTCAAACTTACCAACAACTCAGGAGAGCTTGTTCCAAGAGAAACAACTGTCAAACCAATTACTATTTGAGGTATTCCTAAAATTAAAGATAAAAATATGGCTCCTTGAATAAAGAACTCTCCTCCAGCAAAAAGTAGAACTACGCCTAAAACCTATTTCTATTATTGGAAATAAAAAATCACTCATATTTAGGATTTAATTTAGGTAATAAAAATTTTCATAATTGGTTAATAACTATCCTCGAATATCTATAATTTATTGTCAATTTTAATTTGCTGTTAAAATTAATCAAATAGAAAAAATTTTGAAGACTTTAAACATAATAAAACCTGATGATTGGCATTTACATTTAAGAGAAGGTCTTGTATTAAAAAATATCATTCAGTTTACTTCGGAATATTTTGGAAGAGCCATTGTTATGCCAAATACTAAAAGTCCCATAACATCAATAAATAGGGCTATTTCTTATAGGAAATCTATTGTTGAAGCGCTACCAGAAAGTTCTAAGTTTGAACCATTAATGACAATTTACCTTACAGATGACACTGATAAAGGAGAACTAATTAATGGTTTTAAAAATAATGTTTTTTTTGCAGCAAAATTATATCCTGCTAATGCCACCACAAATTCGAGTCATGGAGTTAGGAAAATAGAAAATCTATATAAGATCTTTGAATTAATGCAAGATTCTGGAATGCCTCTTTTAATTCATGGGGAAGTGACTGATTCTGAAGTAGATGTATTCGATAGAGAAGAAGTTTTTATAGATAAAGAACTTTCTCAAATAACCAAAAGATTTCCAAAATTAAAAATCGTTCTAGAACATATAACCACCTCTTATGCAGTGGATTTTGTGCAAGAAAATAATATTGGGGCTACGATTACTCCGCATCATTTGCATATAAATAGAAATGCAATGTTTTTTGGAGGCTTAAATAGTGATTTTTACTGCTTACCAGTTGCTAAGAGGGAAAATAATAGACTCGCTTTAAGAAGAGCGGCAACAAGTGGGAAAAAATGTTTTTTCTTGGGGACTGACTCTGCTCCACACCTTATGAAGTGGAAGGCTTTTTGTGGATGTGCAGGCATTTTTAATTCGCCAGTAGCAATAGAAAGCTACTTAACAGTTTTCGAAGAGGAGGATGCTCTAGATAATTTTGAAAAGTTTGCAAGTTTGAATGGCCCTAATTTTTATAATGTCCCACCAAATAAAGAAAAATTAAAATTAGTTTCCAGACCTAACAAAATTAAAGAATATATTGATGTTGTTGAAGAAAAAAATATTGTCGGACAAATAAAACCATTTCATGCAGGTGAAACTTTACAATGGCAAGTAGAAGGAATAGTAAATTAAAAAATTAGATTTAATCTGACAATTAAAAGTGTAAATATTCCAATTTTTCTTGGTTAAATGGGTTACTTTCAGCTACGATTAGAAAGCGCAAATTCCTTTGGGAGTGTGGCGGAATTGGTAGACGCGCCGGACTTAAAATCCGTCGAGCGATTTAGCTCGTGGGGGTTCAAGTCCCCCCACTCCCATTATTTAATTATTTATTTTTAGTTCTTACGATAACTTTCAATAGTTGTTATGTTTTAACTAAGCAACCATAAATTAAAATGGAAAGTTTTTTCAATAATTCATTCGCTACTTTAATTGCTTATATCGGAATTATTTCTACCTATTTATTGGTCATCCCATTGTTACTATTTTACTGGATGAATAATAGATGGAATATTATGGGTAAATTTGAAAGATTAGGAATTTATGGCCTTGTATTTCTTTTCTTTCCAGGTTTAATTTTATTTTCTCCATTTTTAAATCTTAGACTAAAAGGAAGTGGTAAAGGGTAAATAATTGACTAAAGGAAAAGTTATACAAATAGGTTTATTTATTTCATTAATAGGATTAATTAGTTATAGATTTGCACCGCAAATTGGGATCGATAATTTTACAGCGACTATTCTATCAAGTTGCATCTTGATTTTGATTGTTATTACTTGGGTAACATCTTATGTTTATAGAGTTGTAAATGGAAAAATGACTTTTATGGAACAAAGGAAGCGTTATAGAAAAGAGTATGAAAAAGTTGTTAATGATAAACTAGAAACCAAATTCAACTCATTGTCAAAGGAAGAGCAGCAAAAACTTATGGAAGATTTAAAGAAAAATCCATAAATTTTTCATAGAAAA
>MWOX01000153.1 GCA_002026005.1 Prochlorococcus sp. HOT208_60m_808M21 | reverse complement strand
TTTTTTAAGATAGTTAAGGGTTTCGTATTGATTAAGTCTTCCATTAAGTATTTGGAAACAGCAAAAGCGGAGACTTTCTCCAATCCCTTTCTTATCATTGAGGTATTTTCTTGTAATTCTTTGGGAAATGCTGGCAACTTGGCTTGTAGCGTATAGTTCACCTCTAATTTGAAAATCTCGTTTGATAGGAATACAATCGGGGACATTTTTAATTTGTTTAATTTTGCTTGAGACATCTAATCCTTTTTTAGTAATAGCTTTATTAAAATTGCCATCTATATATCTAATTGCAATAGCACAGCCATCAATTTTTGGTTGAATGCTTAATCTTGTTTTTGTTAATAAACTTTTCAAAAATTCTTTATAGTTTTCTTTAGCTAATTTTGGTAAAAGTTTATTATTTTTTTGATTAAAGTAGTCAGGTACTGGATCAACAGGAATAAAGAGCTTTTCAAGTTGCTTAAATGCGCCATCCGAAATTATGCCTTCACCTATTCTGTATTGTTCATCAAGATACTTAACATCTCTCACTAATAAATTATTCATAATAATTTTGATAAATATATAAAAACCTTTTAGAAAAAATCATTTAAATAAATATTTGAAAATTAAAATTAGATTTAAAAAGTAATTGACCACTAAATATCCTCCTACGCGGAGAGCGATTTAAGAGTATAAAATGTTCGAATTAGGAGTTTAAATTAAATACTTCAATCAAACATATTTACTTAAATGTGAAATAGAAAATTTTAAGGATTAATTTGCAGGCAAATTTTTGAAATTTCTATCAATACCAAAAAAAAATTTTTACAGTTATCAGAAAATGTCATTTTTATTAAAAGCTCAAAATACCTGGGAAAATTTTGCGAAATACAAAATTAATGATTATGCAAAATTAAGAAATTTTGATTTTGGGCCAAATAACGAAAGTTCAGTTTCAAAATTATCGCCTTTCATTACTCATAGAATTTTATCCGAATATGATTTGATTCATGATATTAAAAGTAAGTACAAAATCAAAAATTCAACTAAATTTGTTGAAGAAATATTTTGGAGAGTTTACTGGAAAGGGTGGATGGAAAATAGACCAAAAGTTTGGAGAAATTTTATTTTAGAAAAAAATCTCGATTTTGATTATGAGCTATATGAAAGTGCAATCAATGGCAATACAGAATTAGATTTTTTTAATTCTTGGGTCCATGAATTAAAGCAGTACAACTATTTGCATAACCATACAAGAATGTGGTTTGCGAGTACTTGGATATTTAATTTAGGCCTTCCATGGCAATTGGGAGCAAAGTTTTTCTTTAAATATCTTTTTGATGGTGATGCTGCATCTAATCTCCTTAGTTGGAGATGGGTCGGAGGATTGCAAACGAAGGGAAAACAATATCTTTTTTCATCATCAAACCTCAGAAAATTTTCAAATAATAGATTTAATGCAGAAAAAATCAGTAATCAACAAATCTCTCTTGAAGAATCTAATCAAATAGCATTAGAAGATGAGATTTATAAAAATGATATGTATCCTAAATCAGATAATCTGATTATGTTTGAAAATGATCTGCACCTTGCAACCCTTAAAAATTTACTTAGAAGCTATAAAAAAGTATTTATTATCCTTTTAAAAAATGAACAAAGACAAATTAAATTGTCAGAATCTGTTTTGAAATTTAAGCAAGATTTGGTCTCTGAATTTGTAGAGGATTTTGATAATGTTGAACAGATTGATCCTTATTCACTGAAAAATACTTTTAAAAATACCAACGAAATTGACATTATTTATCCTGGAGTAGGAGAAAATTATGATTTCATAACTGAGTTTAAAAATTTACACCATAAAAAAATTTTTAACCTTGTTAGAGACGAAGATTTATTTGCTTGGAAATTCGCCAAAAAAGGGTTTTTCAAATTTAAAGAAAATATTCCGAAAATCAATCAGAGAATATTAGAAAATTATTCAAAAAATAATTTTTAACTTAGTTGAATCCCTAATCAGAAAAAGAATTCATTTGAGCACTAAGTATAAATACTTAATTAGGCGTGACTTTTGCGGTTTAATCCACGATGGATACTGTGAATAGTTATTTTTACTTAAGGATAATTTTTTTATTGTGCTTTCAACAATTCTTACCAAGTCGTTTAGCAAAGATACTGCTTTATTAATTCTTAGAGTTATAACTGGAACTGTTCTTATTCATCACGGTTATGAGAAATTAGCAAATATAGAAAATTTCGCTGATGCTTTTGTAAGACCTTTACATCTTCCATTCCCAATATTTTTATCATACATAGCTGCATTCTCTGAAATAGGTGGTAGTTGGCTACTAATTATCGGCTTAGCTACAAGGTTCGGGGCTTTGGCAATCGTTGGAACAATTTCTGTCGCTATATATCATGCACTTGTTACTTCAGGTTTTAACATCTTCTTACTAGAGCTTTTACTTCTGTATTTTGCTTCAGCAACTTCAATTGCATTAACAGGGCCTGGCAATTTCTCCTTAGATGAAGTCATTATCAGAATTTTGAAATCAGAAGATGAAGAGGAAATCATTCCTTCAATAAATTCAAAAAAATCTAAGCAAGTCGAAGTTGAAGAAGAATCAAGTAAAGGTGGTTTATTTCAATTTCTGCAAGCGAACATACTCTCAGATACTTCAAGCTAACTTTTTAGGATAAAGGTTATTGATTAGTTCTAACCTTTTTCTATAACTGTTTCTCTTCTCAAGTTTTATCTTAATTGTTGCTTCAGAAAGACTTATAAATAGCCCTATAGCAGTCACCCAAGATAAAAAAATAAAAGGGTTTTCTGGAATTTCTGAGAAATTCATATGAATAATACTTCTTTTTTAAAACTGACTGATCATTATATGTTTTTCAACCTAAATATACAATTTAGAAATATTTAAGGATTAATTTCAACTTTTTCCCATTTCTTACTCTTTTCCCAAAGATATCTTTTATGAACAGGCTTTTCTAATTTAAGAAGATCTACTGAATCGATTTCAAAATTTAGAACTACAAAATTTTCTGACTTGGGAAGATTGGATAATATTTTATAAGCAGATTGGACTTTTGGGTTTATTTTCTTTCCAGGAGCTCCCCAAAACCAAGAGGATTTTGATTTTTCTGATAATAAATCCCAGTAATTTTTGTTATCACTTAATTCATGTATTTTTCCTTTGAATCTATATTGTGATTTGGTTTTCAAAAAGAACCATAATATTTCTGCATTAGGGTTCGATTTTAAATGCCCAATTTTTTCACTTCTTCTATCTGTAAAAATAATCATTGAATTATCTTTATGCCATCCTCTGAAAACAACTGTTCTTAATCTAGGCTCATTTTCTTCGCTGACTGTTGCGAGCTGTATCCATCTATTAGAGGGTGATTTGCCCTCTTTTTTTCTAGAAGATTTTAAATCTTGCCTCCAACTGGGTAAGTTGTTATCAGGCATTTAATTTAGGCAATATAAGACCACTTTTCTTTTTGTATTCTTCGAATGAATCATATTTTGAGAGCGATTTATCTTTTTTTATCATTCTTGGTAGAAAAACTATAGAGAAAAATATTGCAAGAATTACTAATGGTATGAAACTCATTGAAAGTATGGCGAATGATAGATAAATTAGTATTTCTCCTAGATAATTTGTATTTCTTATATTTTTGAAAAATCCTTCTTTAATTAGATCTTTTTTTAATTTAAGAGAAAAATATTTTTGGGCATCACTAGCAAAGTGTAGAAACACACCAATTATATTTATAGATACAGATGCAGCTATTACGATATTTGGAACAGATTTCTGAGATGAGATAAGAATGTAGGGAGCCACCCAGTAACTTCCAAGGAAAATAAAACCAGTAACTGAAGTTAAAAAATTGATTTTTTCTTTAAAATAGGGATCTGGGAATATCTTTTCTTTTAGAAGCCAAAGTAATCCATAAGTACCATGCAGGGCTAAATAAACGTAAGGAGCGATCGTAAAATTATCAAAAAAAATCATAAGACCTATCACTACAAATGCAGTGAGCCCCTTATGTAGATTAATTATTTGATTAAGTTTCATCTTTTTTAATAATCTAAAAAATGAAATTATTTTCTGTGGATATAACCTAGGTCGTCAAAAGTTTTAATGGGCGATACTGGATTCGAACCAGTGGCCACTACCGTGTCGAGGTAGTGCTCTACCACTGAGCTAATCGCCCAAATTGAAGAATTATTAATCCCCCTTATAAGAAAATAGCAGGTTGCGTTTCATTTTCTAAGTAATTTAACTTTCCATCGTTCTCTTTTGGTTATTTCTAAATTTAGAATTTCAATAAATCCTTTATTTTCAAGTTCTAGTTTGTCGCCAATTTTTAGATTAATTGTTGGCTTATTAACTTTGCTTCCATTTAATCTGAGCATTCCATTTTCTATCCTTTCAATGATTTTGGTTCGTGATACCCTAAAGCCAGCTGAAGCTATAGCATCTAATCTTGTTGAAGCTTCTACTGTATTGACAAGTTTTTTTGATCTTCCAGAAGGTATTTGCAATTCATCTATACCTACTACATTAACTTTTACTTTTACGTCTCTTAAATAAAAAATCTTTTCATCTAAATGCTTAATATTTGAATTATCAATTATCCCTTGTGCTCCCCTATCGCCAATGGTCCATATATCTCCAACTTTTATTTGATTAACCCCATTTTCAATTAAGAGGGATCTAAAGTCGTCTTGTGTAGCATTATCAAATAAAAAATTTCCATTAATTTTTATTCCTTGAGCTGGAAAATTAGTTTTTAGCGCATCCTCTTCTGGAATATTATCTCCTCTAAAGCAAGCTATCCTAGATCTTTGAGAAGAGGAGAATCCTCCATAAATAAAAAATTTAAAATCATTTAAATTTTCAAAATCTTTTAAAATCTCTTCGCAAACATAAGTTGAATTAAACCCAGTCCAATAAGTTTCCCAGTGTTTGTAGGCTAAGTTAGCAAAATTGATTAATTCCTCAGTTTCTTTTTTGTAGTTTGAATTTATTAAGATCTCTTTTAAGTCAATCATTTAGCCTTCTAAAAAAATTATATCTTTTGCTTCTGATTGTTTTATCAAAGCCCATGGTAATTCAGCTCCAATTTGATTTTCAAGTAGAACGAGCCATTTACCCTCTTTATTAAAATTAATGATAGATCTTAACTCTTTATTTCTATTAATGTTGATACTTGCAGAAGAAACAATGCTTCCTAAATATCCTGAGCCCATTCCTAAAAGACCTCCAATTAATGATTCCCCGATGTTATTTAAACCAAGAAAGCTGAAGGTAGATAAATTTGTCATATTAGAAAAAGCTATTCCAGCTATAAAACCAAATGGCATTAGCCATCTACTCATATCTTGTTGTCTGATCTTTCTATCAAGTTTAGGATTTAAGATTCTTATATCTTCAAAATTTTGAGATTTGAATAAGATATTTGCTTTCGCATTGAGCAATTCTGTTTCTTCTGATGATATTTTTTCACTTATTGGTGGGATCAAAATAGCTTCAGAGAGCATTACTGATTTTTCTTTGAAAACATCAAATAGCTGGATACATTTATCAATGTCTTCAAATATCACAATACTTTTAGTCAAATTTCAATCCTCAAATGTTTGTGTGTTATTCAAATTAATAAAATAAGATACATACACTATAGATTAAGTTAAAGTAAAAGATTAAAGAACCAATCTTAAATGACAAAAGTTCTCATTACAGATCCAATTGATCAAACAGGAATCGATATTCTTTCACAAGTTGCTCAGGTTGATCAGAAGATAGGAATCTCAGAATCTGAGTTAGCTTCCACTATTAAAGATTATGATGCTTTAATGATTCGCTCTGGTACTCAAGTGACTGAAGAGATTATTAACTCTTCAATTAAACTGAGAATCATTGGGAGAGCAGGAGTAGGAGTCGATAATGTAGATGTTAAGGCTGCTACGCAAAAAGGAGTCCTTGTTGTTAATTCTCCAGGGGGTAACACAATAGCTGCGGCTGAACATACTATAGCTATGATGTTGGCCTTATCTAGACATATCCCAATTGCTAATAGTAGTACTTTGCTAGGTAAATGGGAGAGAAAGAAATTCGTTGGGAATGAGCTTTATAAGAAAAAATTAGGTGTAGTAGGTTTAGGGAAAATTGGCGCTCATGTAGCGAAAGTTGCTAATGCATTAGGAATGGAAGTTTGCGGATATGATCCCTTTGTTTCAACTGAAAGAGCTCAACAAATCCAAGTTAAACTATCTGATCTAGAAGATTTATTCAAACAATCCGATTATGTAACTTTGCATTTACCACGCACACCAGAGACAGAGAATTTAGTAAATATGGAGGTGCTTAAAAGTATGAAAAGTAGCGCAAAATTAATTAATTGTGCTCGCGGAGGTTTAATAGACGAAGAGGCATTAGCAGAAGCTTTAAATGAATCATTGATTGCAGGAGCTGCAATAGATGTCTTTTCTAAAGAACCTTTAGAATCTAATTCACCACTTTTGAAGGTTGAAAAAAATCTTATCCTTACCCCACACTTAGGAGCATCTACTCGGGAAGCACAAGAAAATGTAGCTGTTGATGTTGCAGAACAAATCAGAGATGTCTTGCTTGGCTTATCTGCTAGAACTGCAGTAAATATTCCAGGTTTGAGCCCTGATATTATGGACAGTCTAAAACCGCATTTGCAGTTGGCTGAAACAATGGGTCTGCTTATAAGCCAACTTTCAGGTGGACAGATACATAAACTAGAAGTAAAGCTTCAAGGGGAATTTGTTCAACATCCTTCTCAGCCATTAATAATAGCTAGTCTAAAAGGTCTTCTAAGTAAAGCTTTGGGAGATAGGATTAATTATGTGAATGCTTCGCTAGAAGCAGATTCAAGAGGTATTTCAGTTTTCGAGAATAAAGATGAGGCAAGACCTGAATTTGCTAGTGGGTCTCTTCAGTTGACTACTTATGGAGATAATGGCGACCACAGCGTAGCGGGAAGCATTTTTGCTGATGGGGAATTAAGAATTATTAGTATTGATCAATATCCAGTTAATGTATCGCCAAGCAGATATATGTTGGTAACTAGGCATAGAGATATGCCAGGCATTATTGGCAAGCTGGGGTCTTTATTAGGTAGCAACAATGTAAATATTGCCTCAATGCAAGTTGGGCGCAAAATTGTTAGAGGGGAAGCTGTGATGGTCCTAAGTATTGATGATCCAATACCTAATAAGTTGCTTGATACCATTATTAAAGTAGATGGGATTACCAACGCTAATCCAGTTACTTTATGAAGAGGCTCGTCCTAATTAATGGAAACTAAAGATTGGTATAAACTAACATTTCTGATAGAAAGTAATTCTGAAGAAATTATTATCTGGAAATTAAATAAGCTGGGAATATTTAGTTTTTCATTTGAATATTTAATAAAAAATGAAAATAAAAAAGAAGTGAATATATGGCTTCCAATTGATGATTGGAGCGAGAGTTCTAGAAGTGGTTTTGAAAAAATAATTAGCAAACTTCTAAACATTAATGCCACTGATAATCAAATTTTTGAATGGAGTATTATTAAAGAGGAGGATTGGTTAACAAGCTGGAAGAAATATTGGGCTCCTGAATTAGTAGGAAATCATTTTTTAATATTGCCTTGTTGGATGAATCTAAATGAAAAGTTTAAAGATAAAAAAATCATAAAAATTGATCCTGGAGCAGCCTTTGGTACAGGAAGTCACCCTTCGACTTATCTTTGCTTGGAAAAAATGGAGTATAGTTTCTTTTCTGATAAAAAGATATTAGATATTGGGAGTGGTAGCGGGATTTTGAGTGTCGCCGCAAGATTGCTTGGCGCTAAAGAGGTTTATGCAGTGGATAATGATTATTTAGCTATAAATTCAACAAAATCTAATTTCCAACTAAATTTCGGTGATTTAAATAATTTAAATACATATTTGGGATCTTTTAATGAGGTAATTTTAAAAAATCAACTCACACAATTTGATTTTGTTTTATGCAATATTCTTGCCGAAGTAATAAAAGGAATGATTTCAAATATTTATAAGTGCTTGAGAAATAATGGGGAAGTCATTTTCAGTGGAATTTTGACTTCACAAAAGGATGAAATTATAAAAATATTAATTAAGAATGACTTGAAATTATTGGATGTAACAACTAAAAAAGATTGGGCATGTATTTCTGCGCAAAAAGCCAGCAATCCAACCTAAATATAAGTTTTTCTTATCGATACTCTTTAATACATTTTATTGTGTCATTTTTTACTTCAAAATCTCACATATCGACCTAATCGATGTTAAAAATGTATTTGATAGGTATTAATTACCAACAATTTTTTATTTAAATGGCTTCTTACAAAGTTACTCTCATCGGCGAAGGTGAAGGTCTCAATTCAACTATTGAAGTACCTGATGACCAATACATCCTCGATGCGGCTGAAGAACAAGGTATTGACCTTCCTTATTCCTGCAGGGCTGGAGCATGTTCAACATGTGCTGGAAAAGTTACATCAGGTAGTGTTGATCAGTCTGATCAAAGTTTCTTGGATGACGACCAACTAGAAGCTGGTTTTGTTCTTACTTGTGTTGCTTATCCAACATCTGACGTAACAATTACAACTCATGCTGAGGAAGAATTGTACTAATTATAAAAATTTAACTTTTCTAAGTTGATTATTTATTATTTCTCTGCCACCCTCTATGAAGGTGGCTTTTTTTGTAAATGGATAAATTTGAATTTTTTAAGACTGGCAGTGTTCAATCAAGTTATGGAGGTCAGTACAGTTATAAGGTAATTGGCCCATGTTGCAGACTTTATGATAGGGAAGAGTTACCTTGGCCGTGCTCAAGGCTTGCTTGGAGAAGTAAGGAGCCTAGTTGGAGAAGAATAGGGTCTAGGTTCGTTGCTGATATAGCTTCAAGAAAATGCCCATCTTACTCAGTTCAGATTTTGGAGCCTGGATCAAAACCTGTTGAGACAGTTATAACTCTTTTTTCTAAGAAATTTTCTTCTGATATACAAGAATGGTGGTATAGCAAAAAACCAGGCTCAAAAGAGCCTGGTAATATCTTTCCTTATGAAATCGGTTAGCTTTAAATATTATGCTTTTGGCTTTGGAGGCATGTAACCTTTTAAGCCAGTGCATTCAAGACTATCAATTGTATTAACACCTGTTTGTGAGTTAGTTCCACTAGCTCTTTCACATAATGATTTTCTCTGAGAAAGATCAAGATTTGCATCAGTAAAGTCTGCCCCATCAATAATTGCTCCATCAAAAACACTTTTCATTAGCTCACCATTAGTAAGATTTGCATCAGTAAAGTCAGCATTATCGAAGCGTGTTGCATATGCAATGAGGTCTGTCATATTGGCTCCTTTAAAACTAGAGTTTTTTGCTGTAGTTACACTCATATATGCGCCTTGAAGATTAGCTTCTCCTAAATCTTGATTAGATAAATCATATTTAACATATTCAGTATTATGAAGGTCAGCACCGTGAAGATCATCTTTTAGAACATCAACTGATGAAGGATCACTAGGATAAAGTGCATTTGCAGATATTGGATTAATAAGTAACCCAATAATTAATGGAAGAAAAATAAATAGTCTTTTACAAGACTTATGTAGTGATGAAAAAATAGAGACCATTTCGATCGACATCAAATAGAAAAACCTAAGACTATTATTTCATGGGTTGGTCATTTACAACGCTCCTGCTAACGAACTGTTGCAGTTTATTTTATTTCTGCCGTTAAAAAATCTTTTGCAAGCTGAGTATTTGGAAAAACTTTTTGAGCCTCTTTAAGCAAATCGCTTGGAGTAATTGCGTTTTTATTGGTATATCTTGGACTTAAATGAGTAATAATTAATTTTTTTGTGTTAGATAATAATGCTGTTTTGGCAGCCATGATTGTTGTGGAATGTAATTTTTCGTATGCCATGCTTTCATCCTCCTCTGAAAAAGTCGATTCATGTACAAGTAAATCGGCATTTTTTGATAGTGAAACAGCTGATTCACTAAAGACTGTATCTGTGCAATATACAAAACTTTCACCCTCTCTAGGGGGTCCACAGAATTCTTTCCCATCAAATGTCCTACCATCTGCTAATACTACTTTTTTACCTTGTTGGAGTTCTGAATAAATTGGCCCGGGTGCTATTTTTAGAGACTCTGCTTTTTTGATATCAAATATACCTGGTTTATCTTTTTCACTAACTCGATAACCATAAGCAGGTATTTTATGTTTAAGACAAGCGCAGTTTACTTTTATTTTGCTGTTTTCAAATAGGATTTTTTTTCCTGATGCAAAATTTTCAACTTCCACAAAATGTAATGGGAACGATAATTTGCAAAAACTACTTTTAAGTGCAGAATTTATAAAACTTTTCAACTCTGAAGGACCGTAAATTTCAATACCCTTACTATTTCCTGATAAACCTAAGGAAGCCAAAAGTCCAGGTAAACCATAAATATGATCTCCATGCATATGTGTAATAAATATTTTCTTGATTTGTGAAGATTTAATATTGCTTTTCATTATTTGATGTTGCGTTCCCTCTCCACAATCAAAAAGCCAAACTTCTGATGATTGTGATAATTTAAGTGCTAGAGAAGAAACATTTCTCGTTAAGGATGGGACTCCTGAACTTGTTCCTAAGAAGGTGATATTCACTTATTTATGATATTTTTATTTTTATATCTGGATTAAATCTAGACTTTTAGTCAAACTTAGGCAAATTAAGCATTTGTTTTTTAAACAAAGTGATACTTAAATTTAAAAATAATCATAGTAAATTTTGTCTGATCACTATTTTATTTATTTGTGTTTTTCATAGTCAAAGTGTTTTTGCATCTAGAGAGCCAAGAATTAGAGTTTTGATATCAAAAAATAGCAATTTAAGGATTAGATCAGATAGATCAATTCCTTTAATAATAGAGGGAGAATTTTTTTCAAGTAAAAAAATTAAAGGCTTAACTTTGAAAAATGAGAAAAATAGAAAAATTTTATATTTTGATAAAAATAAACAAAAAAAATATGACTTAAAAAATAATCAACAATTTCAAATTAGATCTTTTGATGGAAGAGGTATATGGGTAGGTCAGAAAAGATTTTCTGGTAAGCTTAATCTCTTCGTACTTGATTCTGAAATATTGGTAGTGAATGTTTTAGGAATAGAAAAATACTTAAGTAGTGTAGTGGGCTCAGAGATGCCAGCAAAATGGCCTATTGAAGCATTAAAAGCACAAGCAATTGCCTCAAGAACTTATGCTTTAAAGCAAAAGGGAAATAATTTATTTGATATAGATTCAACCCAGAAAAACCAAGTCTATAATGGGCTGGAGTCCAGAACTTATAAAACTATTAGAGCCGTTAAAAGTACCAGATCTTTAGTATTGACGTATAAAAATAAATTGATTAACGCTTTATTTCATAGTAGCTCAGGTGGAATGACAGAAAATAGTCAAGATGTATGGAAGAATAAATATCCATATTTATCAAGTGTGAAAGATTTTGATAAAAATAATCCAAAATTTAGATGGCAAAAAAAAATTTCGAATAATGAATTAATAGATTTATTCCCCAAGATTGGAGGTTTAAAAAATATAGAGATTCTAGATATTACTAGTACTGGGAGGGTGAAAAATGTAAAACTTATTGGGGTTTATGGTTCTGATCAAATATCTGGGGTAGTTTTAAGAAAAAGATTAGGCCTTAAAAGTAACTTTGTGAGATTTAAATTTTTTGAGGAAGAATTAAACAATAAATTACCTTCAAAAAAAGGTTTGATAGT
Source organism: Prochlorococcus sp. HOT208_60m_808M21 (assembly GCA_002026005.1). Classification (GTDB taxonomy): domain Bacteria; phylum Cyanobacteriota; class Cyanobacteriia; order PCC-6307; family Cyanobiaceae; genus Prochlorococcus_A. The sequence goes on along the minus strand of MWOX01000153.1, from coordinate 553 downwards.
TTTTGGTCAGGGATCAGGTCATGGAGTGGGAATGAGTCAATGGGGTGCTAATTATCTAGCTTCTAGAGGCCAAAAAGCTGAAAGAATATTAAAGCATTTTTATAGGGGTGTTCAGATAAAACCTTTTAGAAAAGACTACCTATAGAAGTTATTTAGCATTTAGGACTAATTTTGGATTTATATTAGATAGATCTTTATTTAAGAAGCCAATCCCGAGTAGTGTTTGTTTTTTGTCTATTACTTTTATGGGTTTTTTACAATCAAAAGACTTGCTTTTCATGAAGTAATTAATATCAACTCTAATTGCTCTTCCTGTTTGCCAAAAATTGATTTGTTCTTCATTACTTAAGGTAAATGTTGAAATGTGATTAAGAGCAGAAATTGTTGGAACAATAAAATTTTTTGAGCTTTTTTTCCCTTTTTCTTTTTCTATATCAGATATTTTTATCGAGTTTTGTTCATCAAAGCCACAAGCTGAAATTCTTTTAAGTTGTAAAAGGCAACCTTCAGAATTAAGAATTTCTCCTAAATCTCTTGCAATTGCTCCTATATA
>MWOX01000152.1 GCA_002026005.1 Prochlorococcus sp. HOT208_60m_808M21 | reverse complement strand
AAAGGATTCACTCCACTGCCATGTTCGATGTGCAACAAGAATGTGAAGTTTGAAGAGATGCTTAATTACGCAATAAGCAAAAAAGACTTTACTCATATTGCGACCGGACATTACGCAAGGATAAAAAAATCACCTTATGCTGAAAAACTTAATTGCAAGAACTTTATATTTAAAGACTTCATCCTTCTCAGAGGTGCTGACGAAAACAAAGACCAAAGTTATTTTCTTTATTCTCTTTCCCAAGAAGTACTAAGCAGATTAGAATTTCCTCTTGGTGAAATGAAAAAAGAAGATACAAGAAGGGAAGCCCTCAGATTAGGCCTTAGAACTGCTCAAAAACCAGAAAGTCAAGATTTATGTTTAGTTGAGCATTATGGATCAATGCAGATATTTATCGACAAACACATAGAACCCAAAGAAGGAGAAATTGTGCATGTAAATGGGAAAGTCCTTGGGACGCACAATGGAATTCAGCACTTTACGGTAGGTCAGAGAAAAGGGTTGGGCATTGCTTGGCCGGAACCTTTATATGTAAAAAGTTTAGACAGGGGAAAAAACATAGTTTATGTAGCAGATAAAAGTGATCTCTTTAATAAAGAAGCAATAATTAGCGAGGTTAACTGGGTTTCAATCGAAGAACCTAAGCAAGAGATTGAAGTAGAAGCACAAATTAGATATAGAAGTCATCCAGTAAAAGGAACTTTAATCCCTTTGAAAAATAAAGATAATCCTACTAAAACATTTAAATTAATTTTTGAAGATAGTCAAAGTTCAGTAACGCCCGGACAAGCTGCAGTTTTTTATAAAGGAGAAATTTTATTAGGTGGAGGGTTAATTAATTAATTTTCCAAAAGATATTTAATCCCATAAAAAATATAAACAAAAACAAAATAGGTTTATCTCCAAATTTTGTATAAAAAGTCTTTTCGGATGAAAAATTAGGGAACACTATTTCATTTCGCTCAACATCATAATCTAAAAGTTTAATTATTTTTCCATCATCTTGAACTAAGCCCGAAGGGCCTGTGTTTGATACTAGTAAATTATTTTTCTTATTTTCAATACTTCTTAATCTAGCCAAAGATAGGAATTGATTATAAAGCTTAGCTGGATATGGATCTAAATTTGCTGCAGTTATTATTAGTTTTGCACCGCTATTAATAGCCTTTCTTATTTCTAGTCCATCACTAATTTCATAACATATAGCTACTGCTAGTGGGGGTGTAAATTTAGTATCAAAAAATCTTGAATCAGAGCCTGGTTGAATTCCTCCTACTGCAGATAATCCTCTTGAAAAAATATCTAGAAATCTAGGTATTTTTTCACCTATTGGAACAAGTCTATTTTTATCTACAAATGAGGTAAAAGATTTATCTCCAATTTGAAATCCGAGTAAAGAACTTCTTAACTCATTATTTGAATTCCTGAAACCTCCTGACAAGGTATTAACCTTAATGCCTTTAGAAAAATAAAAATTGTTAGATAGAGTCCCTTCAGGAGCAACAAGAAGTTTCGCTTTGTTTGATAAAGCATATTTTTGAGCGATGGATAGCTTTTCTTCAATAAATTCATCATTTATTTTTAATTTTTCTCTTGTTGGTATATTAGTTTGCCAAATAGCTACTGGATATTCATAATTTCTTTTTAATGGACTTGTTAAACCTCCAAATAAATGTAAGAAAATAAAAACCAAAAGTCCTAAAAGAAATATTTTTTTAAAGTTAAGTTTTCTTTCCCATCTACCTTGAATATAAAAAATCCAAAATCCAATCAATATTTGTAATACGCATAAACCACTTGCACCAATCCATCTTGCTAAACCAGCAAGATAAATATCACCTGGGATAAGACTCTCTCCTAAACCTATCCAAAAAAAAGGTGTTTGAGAAAGTATCAATTCACCAATACCCCAAGTCAAGGATAAAAAAAATACTTTTACTGTTAAAGATAATATTTTCATTTTGAAAACATCCTCTTTCCAGAGAATAATTTCAACTAACAATCCCCATAAATAAACTAATATCCCACCCAGAAAAGCGCAAAATAATAATATTAAAATGGTAATTATTAAACTTGCAAGCCATGAAAACCCAAGCCATGTCAATGGATGAAGATCATAAAGCCAAGAATGACTTATCAAGATAAAGAAAAAACCCCAACAAAAATTTGCTATTCTCCTTTCACTTCCCTTCCATAAAATAAATAAAGATATCGGCATAAAAATCAGCCAAAAATGAGTTGAAACTGAAATTCCTCCTAAAATCCCTCCTAAACAAGGGTAAAAATATTGTCTTAGACTTTTAATTTGAGTTGGGATTAACAATCTAAAATTACGAAATTAAATTTATAATCACCCATTTATTGTACCTTCATTCTGTAGACTAAGTTTTAGTAACTTTCAAAATTTAAGTGAAAGAAGTCTTTATTAGTTTTGCAGTTTTTGTTTTTTGTGTTTCATTAACTCTTTTCAGTCAATTTAATTCACCTCAAGTTGTTAATGCTGCTGAATCAGAAACTCAGTCAGTTCAAGGAAAACCTGTTGCAAAATCATCAAATGTCTCAAATAATAATTTATTTGAACTAGACCCATCAGATCCAAATCCTATACTTTTCGCTATGGCAGAAGAAACACCATCAGACAACAATTCAAGGACTACAGAAAGTGGTCTAATTATTGCAGATATCTTAAACGGGGAAGGAGATGAAGCTAGTGCTGGGCAAACAGTTACAGTAAATTACACAGGAACTCTAGAAGACGGGACACAATTTGATACCAGTATCGGCAGAGCTCCATTCAGCTTTCCTTTGGGTGCTGGACGAGTAATAAAAGGTTGGGACGAAGGTGTAGCAGGCATGAAAGTTGGAGGCAAAAGAAAATTAACAATACCTCCGGAGCTTGGATACGGATCAAGAGGAGCTGGAAATGTAATACCTGCTAATGCGACTTTAATATTTGAAGTTGAATTATTAAAAGTCAATTAAATTAAGTAAGAAAAATATCTAAGACTTTTCAATTTAGTTAATCTCCAAGTAATATATAAACAACACCAAATATTTGAAATGTTAAGTAAATTCATCAATTCTTTTCTAGATAAAAAATCCCCAATGACTGTCCATGCTCACTGCGATGGTCCTTGTGGTGTTTACGACCCAGCATCTACGAGAGTTGCAGCTGAAGCTGTTTTATCAATGACAAAAAAACTTATTGCTTTAGAAGCTCCTTCTAGCACTGATTCAGCAGAGTGGGCTGCGTACAGTAATACATTTTCTAGATATGTTGCAGTTAAAGAAGAGCAAGCAAAAGAAACAAAGAAAGAGATTCTAATTTTGTGGACAGACTACTTTAAACCAGTTCACTTAGAAACTTATCCAGACTTACATGAAACCATTTGGAAGGCGGCCAAATTATGCAGTGCATGCAAAGTTAATATTGACTTAGCCCAAGCTGAAGAACTCATGAGTTATGTAGAAAAAATTCATAATATTTTCTGGGCTTCAAAAGGAAGATCAGACGCTTTTGTAAAAGCTAGTTAATCAGAGTTATTTTCAAAAGTTTTTTTGATTTTATTTTATTTTTTTTAGGTTTAAGAAAAACCGCGATTATTAGTGGTGAGTCGATGTTTCCTTACCTAAGAGAAGGTGATATTGTATTTTTTAAAAAATATAAAAAGAATAAATCAATACTTAAATATCGACAAATAGTTATTTTTAATCATCCATTTAAAAATAAAAATCTAATAAAAAGGATAAATTCAGTAAATCAAAATAACGTTGAGGTTATTGGCGACAATATTGAATTTAGCGAAGATAGTAATAAATTTGGATTAATCAATAACGAAAAAATAATTGGGATTGTCACCTCTAAATTAATTATTCCTAAATTAAAAAATTTTTTAATTCAAAAAAACAGAAGCACTTCTTTGAATCCAAAATAATCCCAAAGAAAAGGAAAGCCCTCCTGCTGCAGCTATTAATCTTTTAATAAATTTTTGACTTGCTTTAAAGGTGGTAAAAGATATTAAACAAGTAAAAAGATTCATACTTATGAGTGAACCAATCAAATATGAAATCAAATATAAGCAAGCGCTTGTTAGAGGTAGTGCTAAAGCAGGAAGAACTGCAAGAAAATGTGAACCTCCAGCTATACCGTGTAGCAAGCCTAAACCAGTCAAAGCATGTGAGTGCTTATTATTATTTTTTTGTTCCTTAACATGAAAGTGAAAGTGACGATGGGCAATGCCATTCTCATGCTTATGGGAATGCGAGTGAACACTTAATTGAAAAGAATTTTTTATAGCAAATACTCCAACAATTAGAAGTGAAATTCCAACTAGGAATTCGGCAATACTAGAAAATTTGTTTAAAGGCGTAATATCCTTAATCAAAATCGCTAGAAAAGCTAACAAGAGGACTCCTGAAGAATGTCCCAAGCCCCATGAGAAACTATTTTTAAGAGCTTTTTGAGGATTATTAATCGCTGCCGGTGCCATTGCAATTAGATGATCTGCGCCACTAACTACATGCACAAATCCTGCGACTATACCTGTTAAAATTACAGCCTGCATATATATTCAGTACAACTCTGTTTACTCAATTTTATAGCACGATTTGAGGTCAATATTAAATTGAGTTAAATAATTTCTTGAACGATTGTTCAATATCACTTTCTCTCATAAAAGTTTCACCAATTAATACTCCCTTGATTCCAATAGATCTGAGCGATTCTAAATCTTCGGCACAATTAATTCCGGATTCACTTATGGGAATAATATTTTGTTTTAAAAATATATCTGCATATTTATGCATCAATTCAATTGATGTTTTTAAATCCGTTTTAAAAGTCTTTAAGTCCCTATTATTTATTCCAATCAAATTAAAAGATTTTAACTTTAGAATCCTTTCTAATTCATTAGAGTTATGGACTTCAACAAGAACACTCATCTTTAAATTATCAGCTATTTTCTTTAAATAAATTAAATCGTCATCACTTAAAATGGCAGCGATAAATAATATTGCATCGGCACCAGATACCCTTGCTTTATAAATCTGATAAGCAGAAATAATAAAATCTTTGCAAAGTAGAGGGAGATTAGTTGATTTCCTTACAGTTTCGAGTATTTCATAACTCCCTTGAAAAAACCTTTTATCGGTAAGTACTGATATACATGATGCACCTAATCCTTCATAACAAATTGCTATGTCTTCAGGATTAAAATCTTTTCTAATCACTCCTTTACTCGGACTAGCTTTTTTTATTTCAGCAATTACTCCTGGTTTTATTTTTGACTCCAAGATATTTTTATAAAAATCTTTTGGAGCAGGAAGTTTTTCAATCTTTTTTATGAGATCTTCTAAAGAGACTATTTTTTTAAAATTCTTAATTTCAATATCCTTATGCCATACAATTTCTTCCAGAATATTTTTTGCTTGTGCTTCTCTATGAGGTACGGCATATTCTAAATTTTCTACCCTTACTGTTGGATTTGGTGGCCTGCGTCTTATCTCCATTAATTTTAGATATTATTTTATTTGAGAAGCCGCTTGTTTATATGCAACCTCAACCACTTCACTAAGAGTAGGATGAGTATGAACTTCTTTAGATAATTCAATTACATCTTGGTTCCTTGAAATAGCGTTCGAAATTTCTTGAATTAAATCAGCTGCATGTAACCCAAAAATATGAGCACCTAATACTTTCCCATTATCTTTGTTGAAAATCAACTTTAGCAACCCATCACTCTCTAATTCAGCCAATGCTTTTGAATTAGCCTTAAAGAAACTTTTGACAACTCCCAAAGTAAAATTTTCTTTTGCAGATATCTCTTTAGCTTCAACTTCAGATAGACCAACTGAACTTATCTCTGGGTGCGTAAAAGTTGCTGCAGGGATACTTTTATAGTTAATTTCGACATTACCACCGCAAATATTATCAACAGCAATAGTACCCTGCGCTGCAGCTGTATGGGCAAGCATTAGTTTGCCCGTTACATCTCCAACAGCCCAAATGTTAGGTATTATTTCATCACCATTCTTAACTCTCATTTGATCATCTATAGGAATGAAACCTTTTACTGTTTCGATACCAACCGACTCAAGATTTAAGTTATTACTATTAGGACTTCTGCCAGTTGCAACTAGTACAGCGTCAACTTCTAAAGTTTCTACAACTTCCTTAGATTTTGCATCCGTCAGTTCTATTTTTACTGGGCATCCAGGTATTATTTTTGTCGCAAAGACATTTGATTTTGTGTCTATATCTCTAGCTTGAATAAGGTTCTTCTTAGCAATTTTAGTGATGTCTGGATCAAATGTTGGCATAATATTTTCCAAAGCCTCGATCATGGTAACTTCACAACCAAGAGCGGTATAAACATCAGCAAATTCTAGACCTATATATCCGCTTCCAATAATTGCTATCCATCTTGGAAGCCACTCAAGTTTAACCGCATCATCACTAGTAAATACGGTCCTATTATCCAAAGTTATTCCACGGGGCACAAAAGGAGAAGAGCCTGTTGCTATAACGATATTCTTACACGTGAAAATTTTATCAATACCGTTTTTATCTCTTATGCCTACTTTTTGATTTCCTTCAATTCTTCCAATGCCCAAAATAATTTCAACTCCATTCCTTTTAAGAGTTTTTGTTAAATTTTCTCTAACATTTAAAACTAAATTATTTGCATGATCTGCAATTTTTGATCTCTCGAACCTTACTGGTGAAGCATGTATACCAAATTTAGCTAAATGTTCATAATCAGCTATTTCTCTAACTTTTCCACTTGCAGCTAAAAGAGCTTTAGATGGAACACAACCTTTGTTAACACAAGTGCCTCCCATATCAGAAGATTCTACTATTGCGACTTTAAGTCCCTTACCAGCAGCATGTTTAGCGGCATCAAAACCTCCATATCCTGCTCCTATTACGATTAAATCAAAATCAAAACTTGAATCAGTCACTTTTTATTTATTTATTTAGAGGTGTATGCGACTCTTTTTCGTTCTAGTAATAACGGAACTGCAACACAAGCCACATTCAATGATTCTACAAGCTCACTATGCGGAATTGTAATTGTTTCATTAAAAGCTTCTTGAATTTTTTTATGAATACCTTGACCTTCATTACCCAAAATTAATGCGGTACGTCTAGACCAATCCACTTCCCAGTAAGGTTTTGAAGATTTTTTTGAACTCTCATTATGGCTACTAGTAGAGAAAATCTTAAACCCTACATTTGATAATTCAGACAAAGACTTAAGTAAAGAATTTAATATTTCTTCTTCAATTCCATCAAATCTTAAAAATGGCAGATGAAAAACCGCACCTGAGGATGCTCTTAATACCTTTTGGCCTAATGGGTGCGCACCTCCAGCTAAAAAAATTGCATCAACACCCGCAGCTAAAGCGGTTCTAAATAGATTACCCATATTCCCAGGATCTTGAATCCTGTCGAGAACAAGAACAAAGTCATCTTTTATATTGAATTGATAATTAGGTATTGTTGTAATCTCTACTAAAGCTGCTATCCCATCTGGATTAATTGTTGAAATCGCAGATGCCAAGACTTTCTCTGAGACAATATTTATTAATGACTGATGAAATTTTTTGCTTAGATTTTGATTCTTTCTTAGCCATTTTTCGGTAACTAAAATCTTAGAGGGATTTTTTCCAGACTTAAGCAATTCTTCAATGAGATGTGTACCCTCTATGCAAAAAAAGTCTTGATCATTTGGAGATGATCCTCTTTTAAATGATCTAAATCTTTTAACTAGATTATTGTTTTTACTAGTTATTTTTGAAAAAGTATTTTCTATGAGTAATTTGAAAAATTTGTTATCAACTTTATTTTAATTACATAAATATTTTGATCAATTATTTATTAAATTTTTATTTCCCAAGAAATCAAAAAATATATTTTCACTTTTAATTAATATTCATGACGTTACATAGGGTGGACTTAATATTATTAGTTTGTCATGATGAATCTAATAAATTAAGTCTTAATGATTTGCGGAAGCAAAACGAAGTCATATCTTAAATCGCAAAATTTAAAGATTCTTGGCCAAGGCAAGTTAAATGGAATAGTTGAAATAAGTGGTGCGAAGAATTCCGCCTTAGTTTTATTAGCCTCATCATTGCTAACTAATGAAAAAATAATTCTTGAAAATGTACCTTTTCTCACTGATATTGAAAAGATGGGTAACATCCTAAAGAATTTAGGAGTTAATTTACTACGTAAAAACAACCAGCTAGAAATAGATCCAACAACTATTTCGATTAAAGAACTTCCATATCAACTTGTTAAAGGATTAAGAGCTAGTTTCTTTTGTATAGGCGCACTATTAACTAAATTTGGAGAAGCTCAAGTACCGTTACCAGGTGGATGCAATATTGGTTCAAGGCCAGTAGACGAGCACATTAATGGACTAATCGCATTAGGAGCAGACATTATTATTGAAGAGGGAATTGTCAAGGCAAAAATAAGAGGGAACAAAAATAGACTTCATGGCACTCATATTAAATTAAATTGTCCAAGTGTAGGTGCGACTGAAACTTTAATAATGGCAGCATCTTTAGCCAAAGGAAGAACCACTATTGAAAATGCTGCTAGAGAGCCTGAAGTTCAAGATTTATGCCAAATGCTTAATAAAATGGGGGCAAAAATTTATGACTCCGGTAAAGAAACAATTATCATTGATGGTGTTAATAAGCTTGGCGGGTGTACCCATAAAGTAATTCCAGACCGAATAGAAGCTGGAACTTTTCTAATAGCTGCTGCTGCAACTTCCTCTTCAATAACAATTTCTCCAGTAATCCCTCATCATCTTGAAGCCGTTACTAATAAGCTTCAAGAGAGTGGTAGTAAAATAACGATTAAAGGTAATTCGATTTTTATCAAGAGTAAAGAGATTAAAGGAGTAGATATTGAAACAGCCCCTTTTCCAGGATTTCCTACTGATTTGCAGGCACCATTTACAGCTCTAATGACAATCGCAAATGGTGATTCAAAGATAACTGAAACAATTTTCGAAAACAGAATGAATCATATTTATTTACTTAATGAAATGGGCGCCCGTATAAAACTAAATAAAAACGTAGCTTACATTAAAGGTGTTAAAACAATTAATGGGATGAATCTAGTTGGCTCAGATTTAAGGTCATCAGCTGCATTAATAATCGCAGGAATCATCGCAAAAGGTTGTAGTAAGATCTATGGATTGGAACATTTAGATAGAGGTTATGAAAATTTTGAATTAAAACTAAAAAATTTAGGTGTAAAAATAATTAGAGAGATCAGTAAAAATGCTTTTGAGGAGAATGGATATAAAATTGAACCTAAATCTGAGAATATTTCAACACTCGAAGCAGCTTAGTCTTTTTCCAAAAATATTTTTAAAACTAAGAAGGTTGATTCAAACGTAAGCAATATTGATTAGTGAAATACAACCCAAAAATAAGATAAACAAAACCAGAAAGCGATTAGACCAATTTTTATTTAAACCATTAAATTTGAATTCGTTCATGCCCAAGTTCCGCTATTAGATCCGAAGGTTGTCAGTATAGTCACTGCAATAAAAAGATAAGGTACAAATTTAAAGGATAATTTTTTAGCTTGGGTTTTAGACATTTGTTTTTTTCCAAATATAACACAATATTACTAATCATGAAGCTATCTCCCTTTGAAAAAGACTTTTAAGCGTATTTGATCACAAAAATGTATCATAAATGTTTAAATTTTCTTTTTTCCCTTATTTCTTGTCAGCAAATGCAATAAATAATTCTATGTTTTTATCGAAAAAGATTAACTATTAACAAACGTTATCTTGATCACTGTTCCTTAATCAAAACAATAGTCAACAAGTTGATTTTTGTTATAATAAAAAAGTTCATTTTTTCAAAAGCCTTGGGAGCGTGGTGGAATTGGTAGACGCACCGCACTCAAAATGCGGCACCTTCGGGTATGTCGGTTCAAGTCCGACCGCTCCCACTTTGATGAATACATATAGTCGATTCGATATATCTTTCAAAAAAGGAAAAGGTTGTTGGCTATGGGACAAAACAGGTAAAAAGTATCTTGATGCAGTAGCTGGCATAGCAACTTGTAGTCTTGGGCATAGCGACAGAGTTTTAAGAAGAAGGTTATCAACTCAACTAAAAAAGATTCAGCACATTTCAAATCTCTACAACATTGAAGAACAAGAACAATTAAGCAGAACTTTAACGAATATGAGTTGTGCTGAAAGCGTCTTCTTCTGCAATAGTGGTGCGGAAGCAAATGAATCAGCAATTAAATTAATTAAAAAATATGGTAATACGACAAATAAAGGTAAAGAATCAATTATTCTCGCAGCAGAATCCAGCTTTCATGGAAGGACGCTTGCAGCCTTGAGTGCCACTGGACAGCCCAAATATCAAAAAGGTTTCGAACCAATGATTCAAGGGTTCAAATTTTTTAAATTTAACAATTTTGATTCGGTAAAAAAATTATTTGAAGAGTGTGAAAATAATGATCAAAAAATTTCCGGGATTTTAGTTGAACCAATACAAGGAGAAGGCGGCGTAATTCCTGGAAGTAAAATATTTTTTAAAAGCCTGCGAGAAATATGTGATAAATATAATTCTCTTCTCATTTTAGATGAGGTTCAAAGTGGAGTAGGTCGAACTGGAAAAATGTGGGGTTATGAGAATTTAGGAATTGAACCTGATGGATTCACCCTTGCAAAAGGATTAGGAGGAGGTCATGCAATTGGAGCATTATTAGTAAAAGAAAAAGCCAACATTTTTTCTCTAGGAGATCATGCAAGCACTTTTGGGGGGAACCCATTCGCCTGTAAAGCTGCCCTAACTGTATTAGAAGAAATCAATAGAAGAAATATTATCAATAATGTTTATTTAAGAGGGGAACAATTAAGTGCTGGGTTTGAAGAATTGTCAAAAAAATTTCCAAATATTATTAGCGGGAAAAGAGGTTTAGGTTTAATACAAGGTCTTGTGATAAATGATGATTATGCTGATGCAAAAAAAATTACATTAAAAGCTTTTGATAAAGGATTACTTGTAGTTCCTGCAGGAGGAAATGTTGTAAGGATTGTCCCACCATTAGTTATATCTCGAAGAGAAATTAATATTCTTTTGAATAAGCTAAATTCAATTTTTGAAGAGTTATAGCAATTTAAATTTTGAAAAATGCAAATTTAAAATTTTTTGAATTATCACCCAAATATGAAAGGGATAATATCAAATTAGGTTTATCAAGAATTAAAAAAGCACTTCAGGAACTTGGTAATCCTTGCGAGAATATCCCTGCGATACAAATTATTGGAACCAATGGGAAAGGGTCAATCGCGGCATATTTAGAAAATATACTTTTTGAAGCTAAAAGGAATTTTGGCGTAACGACATCTCCCCACCTTTTGGACGTATACGAGAGGATTAGAGTTAATAAAAAAAATATTAACAAGACTGATTTTGAAAAAACCTACAGATTAATAGAAGAGAAATTTTCAACATTTGAATTAACTCCTTTTGAAAAAATCATTTGCTGCGCACTAAATTTCTTTGACAATAAGAAAGTTGAATTGCTCATTCTTGAAGCTGGCTTAGGGGGACGATTAGACGCGACAACAGCCCATAAATCTAGACCAATAATTGCTATTGGGAATATTGGCTTAGACCATAAAGAATTTCTTGGAGATACTATTGAAAAAATTGCCGAAGAAAAATTAGCAGTTATTGAAAAAAACTCAGTTGTCATCTCATGCAAACAAAATAGTCAAGTTGAAAATTTAATAACCAAAAAAGTTAAAGAGGTTGGAGCAGAAATTATCTGGAAAGATTCAATATCAAACAGCTATGAGCTTGGATTAAAAGGAATTTTTCAAAAGCAAAATGCTTCAGTAGCTTTAGGAGCAATTGAAGCGTTGAATGATTTGGGATTTAATATAAAAGGAACACACATATCTGAAGGTCTTAAAAAGACATCTTGGCAGGGGAGGCTAGAAATAATAAATTTTTTGAACAAAGAAATTCTTGTAGATTGTGCGCATAATTATCCTGCTGCAAAAGCACTCTCACATGAGCGAAGTAATTGGGAGAATGAAGATAAAGGAATTTATTGGATTTTAGGTGTCCAAAGACAAAAAGATTTTTTCGCAATATTAAAAACGCTGCTAAAGAAAAATGATCACTTATTACTTGTGCCAGTGCCAAACCAACCTAGTTGGCAATTAAAAGATCTTTCTCAGATTAAAGAAATTGACCTTCAAAAAACAATTGAATTTAAAACATTTGAACTTGCCATTGATTATTTATTTTCCCTAGAAAAATGGCCACCTAATCATCCAGTCCTAACGGGTTCTATTTTTTTAGTTGCTGAATTTATTAAATTTGCAAATAAACAAAAATGTTAAATATTAAATTTTTCCTTTACTTCCCAACCTTCCAATTTTCCAGGATTTAATAGCCCTTTAGGATCAAATTTTAATTTCGCTTTTACTTGATCTGCGTCAACCACTCCTAGGCCTCCGCCTTCGACAGTTAAAACATGGGGATTAAAAATAAACGCCCCAAGTTTCTTACAATCTTCCATTATTTCATTTAATTCATCTATCCCATTCCACCTTAATACAGGTAAAGCCGCTAATCGCGGTGATCCTTGTTGAGAAACTGCCTCTAAATGCCAAAGAACTTTTCTACCCCATTTTTTTCTCAGAAAATTAATCAATTCTAGTTCATTATTAAGTGGCAAAAGCATCTGTAAATAAGTCCAATTTTTATCTTTAGACCTCATATGAAGAGTTGTATGATTCCATACGACTTCAGAAATTCCATTAACGAGTTTTTCTTCTTCTCCAAGGAGGGTAAATTCAACTTTGAATTTTTTACAAATCAACTCGATCGTTTTTGTTCCTCCAAAAGTAGATTGAATTAATATCTTGTGACTTCTAGCATTACTTTTAAGCCATTTTGGCATTTGATCTACAATTTCATCTTCAAGAATTGCTCCTAGTTTCAGATCAATTGCTGCGCTGGTGAGAGTTTTTAATATTTCTATTGTTTTTTCAAATTCAATACAGTCGATAACTATTGAATACCACTTACGTTTGATATCAGTAGCAAGTAGTAAAGAAGTAATTATTCCATTAGTCCCATAAGCATGATTTAGAGGTTCAGATTCTTCAGCATCAAATTTTAATAATTCGGGTTTTTTATTAATCGTTACTGCCTCTAAACCAATAAGATTTCCTGGATCTCTTAAGAATCCCCACCTAATTGAACCAATACCTCCTGATCCACCTGCAATAAAACCTCCAATTGTTGCAGTTTTCCAAGTACTAGGAAGCAACCTCAATTCCCTCCCATATTTCTCTAATTGTTTATTCAAATCTCCCATCACACAGCCAGACTGTACTTTTACAAAACCTGTATCTGAATCAAATTCTTCTAACTTATTAAAGTGACTCATCTGCATTACAACTCCTTTAAACAATGGGACAGCTTGTCCATAATTACCTGTCCCTGAACCCCTCAAAGTAAGTGGGATAGAAAATTCCCAACAAATTTCTGCTACTTCCTTTACTGCTTTGTGATCACTAGGTCTTACCACCAAATCAGCAATACATTCGTCTAATTTTTCTGTAAGGATTGGAGAGTAGTTATAAAAATCTTTTGAAAGCCTTTTTATGTCAGATTGGCTTTCAATTATCTCTAAGTTTTTAACTTCCCTAAATTTGTCTATAAATTTAAGAGTATTTGATGTCATTAATTAAATTCTTATTGTTTTGTATATAAATTAGCCGATTAGCAATATAAATCGCCTTTTATAAACACTTTTCTCTTTAATGAACTCGAAAAAACATCTGCCCATCTTTGTGCATCTAAAATCACAAAATCAGCAGGGCATCCCTTTCTAATTAAACCATCCCATTTTAAGTTTAATAATCTGCTTGGAGCTAAAAAAATAGAAGATAGAGTCATTCTCTCCCAAGGATTTAGTTGAAGCATAGGTATAGAGCAAGACAACATATAAAAAGGATCAAAATTACCAAATGGGTACCAGGGATCTTGAACATTATCACTACCTAGAGATACATCCACGTGTAATTTTTGTAATTGCTTTATTGGAGCAACTGGTCTTTTTAATGAGGTAGTTTTATTACTTCGATTGAGCAGCCAAAAATTTGTTAGAGGTAAAGCAATAACTTTAATATTTTTCTCAGCCATTTTTTCACCTAAATTTAAAATCTCTCTATGACTTAGAGAAATAAGACTACTCAAATGACTACAAGTAATTGGAATACTTTTAATTTTTAAATTTTCGATTGTCTCTAATAAAACTTTTATTCCCGCTCCAGGCTCAATAGTCGATTCGTCTATATGAAAATCAATTTCTAATTTATATTTACTAGCTAGAAGAAGCATTTTTGAGAGAAATTTGCTTGTATCTTTTTTATTAAAAGGAGGAACAATTACACCTCCTAAAATACCTCCATTAGAGGATAATATTTTTGCCAAATCTTCTCCATTAGTTGTATCCCAGAATTCCAATGGAGCTAGAGCAACGAATTGTAAAGTCAACTCAGATGAAAATTTTTTTTGTAATTTAAAAAGTTCAATCCAAATATCAATTGATTGACTTTTGTAAGTATCAATATGACTTCTAATAGCTCGGTAGCCATTTTGTATGGCGAGTTTTAATGATTTCTCAACTCTTTCAAGAACCTTATCTGTAGTTCTTGTTTTATGTTCTTCAAGATTTACTGATAATGCTCCTCCATAGTTTGATTCCAGATTAGGAAAGTCTGGCCATGTAAAAGATTTATCAAAATGCGAATGCGTTTCAACAAATCTTGGGAATAAAATATTTTTTGGTTTTGTAACTTTATTTTTTAAAGGCTTTAACTCAGAAACAAATCCATCCTCCCAACAAATAGAAACTGAACATAAATCCTCTTCATCGATAATGAGGTTATCTATATCTTCTATTAAACAAAGGCTTCTGGGAATAAGAACCTCAGCTGTGCCGGAATTACTCAAATTTTTAAATTTTCTTTTATTTTAAATCATAAGAAAACTTTACTGAATTAGAAAATAATTCAAATTTCGCTAAAAGATAAAAATAACTATGAAAAATTACCCTCGAGTTGTTAAATTTATAAATGTGAGGCGGGCGTCGCCAAGTGGTTAAGGCAGCGGCTTGTGGCGCCGCTATTCGGGGGTTCGAATCCCCTCGCTCGCCCTCAAAAATATTGCAGTAAAAATATTTAACTTGTAATTTTAAATTAAAGAATCATAAAAAATCCTAGCAAAGTGCTAATAAAAACAAAATCAGACGAAAAAAAATCTCAAAAGAATTCAACTACTGGCAGTTATTGGATAACCACATTTGGATGCCAAATGAACAAGGCTGATTCTGAGAGAATGGCTGGGACATTAGAGAAAATGGGATACACCAGAGCAGATAATGAATTAAATGCCGATTTAGTCTTGTATAATACATGCACAATCAGAGATAATGCGGAGCAAAAAGTTTATAGCTTTTTAGGAAGACAAGCAAAAAGAAAGCACAAAATACCTAACTTAAAACTTGTTGTTGCAGGTTGCCTTGCGCAGCAAGAGGGAGAGTCCTTATTAAGGAGAGTCCCAGAACTTGATCTGGTTATGGGACCCCAACACGTAAATAATCTTGAGAATCTTTTGGGGAAAGTTGATTTAGGAAATCAAGTTGCTGCCACAGAAGAAACCTTCATTTCTGAAGACATAACAAGTGCCAGAAGAGAAAGCTCTATTTGTGGCTGGGTGAATATCATTTATGGATGTAATGAAAGATGTTCATATTGTGTAGTCCCCTCTGTAAGAGGAAAAGAGCAATCAAGATATCCAAATGCGATAAAAAGTGAGATCCAAAAATTAGCTGATGATAATTTTAAAGAAATTACTCTTTTGGGTCAGAACATTGATGCTTATGGTAGAGACCTTCCAGGAACTACAAAAGAGGGAAGAAAAGAAAATACACTTACTGATCTTTTGTATTATATTCATGATGTTAAAGGAATTCGCAGAATAAGATTTGCTACTAGTCATCCAAGATATTTTTCAAAAAGGTTGATTCAAGCTTGTTATGAACTTGATAAAGTCTGTGAACATTTCCATATTCCCTTCCAAAGTGGAAATGATGAAATCTTAAAACAAATGTCAAGAGGATATTCTATTAAAAAGTATAAAAATATTATCGAGAATATAAGGTCATTAATGCCAGATGCATCAATCACTGCCGACGCAATAGTTGCTTTCCCAGGAGAAACCGAACAACAATATCAAGATACATTAAAGCTAATATCAGAAATTGGTTTTGATCAAGTAAATACGGCAGCATATTCTCCAAGACCAAATACGCCTGCAGCAGTTTGGTCGAATCAACTTTCGGAAGAGGTAAAAAAAGCTAGATTGCAGGAAATTAATGATTTGGTCGAGAAAACTGCAAGGAGTAGAAATCAAAGATATATCAACAATATCGAAAGCGTTTTAATTGAGGGTTCAAATCCAAAAAATTCCTCGCAAATTATGGGTAGAACTAGAACAAATAGATTAACTTTTGTAGAGATCCCAAAAAACATTAACTTTAATTTTTCATTGGGAGATGAGATAGATGTCAAAATAAATGAAGCTAGACCTTTTTCTCTAACAGGCGAACTTTATTTATGATTTTTTTCTAAATGATCGGGGGTAAGAAAAAATGTATTGGCTTAATATTTGGCGGAAATTCCAATGAACATGAAGTATCCATATCATCTGCGAAAACAGTTTATCAAGCATTTAATTCAGAAATAAACAAAGAACGCTTTACAGTTAATGCCTTTTACATAAATAAATATGGAGATTGGCTTGATAGTGATAGTTCAGAAAAAATCCTAATTGGTGAAATTGAAAACAATAAGACAAAAAAACAAGGAATTTTTAATGAAAAAAAAATTAACTTCCTTGAAGGAATTGAATTTCAAAATGTTGATGTTTGGTTTCCACTTTTACATGGATTTAATGGTGAAGACGGATCAATTCATGGCTTACTTAAATTCACAAAGAAACCTTTAGTCGGATGTGGAATTATTGGCTCTGCACTTGGAATGGATAAAATATTGATGAAAACAATTTTCTCAAATCTTAAACTTCCACAAGTTAATTATCTAGTTTTTCAAAATGAAGATCTCAACGATAAGGAAGTAAAAAATAAAATAATTAATAAAATTTTAAAAAAATTAAATTTTCCTGTTTTTGTTAAACCATCGAACTCTGGGTCATCTCTTGGTATCTCTAAAGTCATAAATGAATCAGAAATATCACAAGCACTAGAAAAGGCTCAGGGAATAGATCCAAGAATCTTGATAGAGGAAGGTTTAGAGGTAAGGGAGATTGAATGCGGAATAATTGGGAATTCAGAACTATTAACCTCTGAAATAGGCGAGGTAAATTACGAAAGTGATTGGTACGATTACGATTCAAAATATCACTCAAATAATAAAATAATTATCCCAGCCGAAATAGATTCTAAAATTACAAAAGAAATTAAAGACATTGCTATTAAAAGTTGTAGAGCACTAAATATCTTCGGTTTTGCAAGAGTAGATTTCTTTTTAGAAAAATCTTCAAATAAAATTTTGCTAAATGAAATAAATACAATTCCTGGTTTTACAAAAAACAGTATGTTTCCAATGCTTTGGGAAGCTTCAGGTTTAAAAATTGAACAACTTGTGGCTAAACTGGTAGAAATATCTTTAGATTTGTAATTTAAATCAAATGTTGCATGGACTACTTTGGTTACCATTACTTTTAATCTTCATTTTATTAACTGCACTTGGATGGTTAGAAAGAAGAAGGCAAAATCTTTTTAGAAGTTGGGCGAGTGATTCTGAACTGTGCAAGTTAGATAGTTCAGGTGCAGCGTCCTTAAAAGATGGGGAGTTAAAGTGGAGTGCATTTGAAGCTGGTAAATTTGAAGAAAAAGATTGTTTTATAATCAAGAAGCTGGAATTAGTTGAATTAATGGCACTAACTTCAGGAGAAGCTCCTCTAACAAGTGAATCTCAAGGTAAGTGCAGGTTGAGATTAGTAGGGGATGGGAAAGAGATGGATGTACCATTTTCAGATGCAGAGCAAGCGAGAAAATGGATGGATCAACTGATGGAAAAAGCTCGATGTGATTTGTGAAAAACCAAAAAGGGATCAAAAATAGAAGCTTTTTTTTTCTAATTTTATTTTTATTTTTAACAAGCTTATTAAGCATAAAAACTCTCCAAAAAGTTGGTACTCAGGACATTAGGATTTTTGGAAGTGAATTATTTTCGCAGAATGATTTGGTAAAAAATACATCTTTAAATTTACCCATTCGATTAATTTTTATTGAAACTAATTTGTTAGAAAAAGAGTTAAAACAAAATTTATCTCTTAAAAATGTTTCGGTAAACAGAGCATTATTTCCTTTTGGTTTAAAAGTTTATATTACTTCAAGAATTCCAATAGCTTACGGTGAGAGAATATTAAACGACGAAAAAATATTAGGCTTCATTGATAAAGAGGGAATTTTTATAAATAAACAAAATATAGATGAAAAAAATTTGAATAAATTAACAATACAAGTTTTTGGATGGAAAGAAAAATTTAAGAAAATATTATCTGAAATTTTTATCGATATAGAGAATTATGAATTAGAAATAGTTAAAATAACTTTCTCAACCGATGGTTTTCTAACTGTTGAGGAAGAAGATTTAAAAACGATATTCTTAGGATTTAAGCCAAATTTAATCAACTATCAACTCCAAATAATCAAAAATCTTAAAAATGAATTTAAGAAAAAGAGCTTTTCAAAGAAAATAGATAATATTGATCTTACTAATCCAGATAAACCAAAAATAAAAGTGTTCAAACC
The DNA here is from genome assembly GCA_002026005.1 of Prochlorococcus sp. HOT208_60m_808M21. Lineage (GTDB taxonomy): Bacteria > Cyanobacteriota > Cyanobacteriia > PCC-6307 > Cyanobiaceae > Prochlorococcus_A. The sequence goes on along the minus strand of MWOX01000152.1, from coordinate 13,137 downwards.
CTAATATTTAAAAAAGGATTCTGAGTAATTTTTTTTAATTATTGTAGTGTTGATATGGGTTTTGCATTCAAACAAAATATTTTATAAATAAATATTTTTAGGATTTTCCTCAACAAATTCCTACAGATGAGCTCAGTAAGTTCATAATGCACCCAATACTAGTATTAGATTCCTATTAAGAGATGAGCTTCGGTAACAATCCAAACTTTGATCAATCAAGAGAAATCCTTCCAAGCCAAAGCGCCAAAATAGAAGTTATTGGTGTAGGTGGTGGCGGCAGTAATGCAGTCAATAGAATGATAAATAGTGATTTAGAAGGTGTTTCATTTAGAGTCCTGAATACCGATGCACAAGCCCTACTACAATCATCTGCAGAGAGTAGAGTTCAACTTGGACAAAACCTCACTAGAGGTTTAGGTGCTGGAGGAAATCCAAGTATTGGGCAAAAAGCTGCCGAAGAATCCAAAGAAGAGCTTCAACAAGCTTTAGAGGGATCTGATCTAGTTTTTATAGCTGCTGGAATGGGCGGCGGAACTGGTACTGGAGCAGCACCAGTTGTCGCAGAAGTAGCCAAACAAAGTGGGGCTTTAACAGTAGGTATAGTAACCAAACCATTTTCTTTTGAAGGGAAAAGAAGAATGCGTCAAGCAGAGGAGGGGATCGCAAGACTAGCTGAAAACGTTGATACTCTGATAGTTATTCCAAATGACCGTTTAAAAGACGTTATCGCAGGAGCTCCTCTTCAAGAAGCATTTAGGAATGCTGATGATGTTCTAAGAATGGGAGTCAAAGGCATTAGTGACATAATTACTTGCCCAGGATTAGTTAATGTCGATTTTGCAGACGTTAGATCAGTTATGACGGAAGCTGGCACTGCACTTCTCGGAATAGGTATAGGTTCAGGAAGATCTAGAGCTATTGAGGCAGCACAAGCAGCAATGAATAGTCCTTTATTAGAAGCAGCAAGAATTGATGGAGCTAAAGGCTGCGTTATAAATATTACTGGAGGCAAGGACATGACTTTAGAAGACATGACCTCTGCATCTGAAATTATCTATGATGTTGTTGATCAAGAAGCGAATATTATTGTTGGTGCAGTGGTCGATGAAGCAATGGAAGGGGAGATACAAGTTACTGTAATTGCTACAGGATTTGAAACAACCCAACCATTAAACCAGCAAAGAATAAAAAATAGATTATCTAATCAACCCTTATATAATTATTCCGACAATAAAGAATCAGGAGCTAGTATTCCTGAGTTTTTGAGATTAAGGCAAAATAAAAAAGATATAGGTTAAAAGGTAAAATAGAGTGACTCGGTTATCTCGCCTGCCTCAAGCATCCCTTGTGGCTGCTACCTTCCGGTCCTGACCAGGTTTAGGCGTTAAAACCGCGAAAGGCCGAGTCAAAATAATATTAGCAATTCTTGATTAAAAAAGATACATAAATTTATTATGTTACCTTCAGAACTGGTTAATTATAAAAAAAAGTCTCGCAAAATCATTGCACTAACTGCATGGGACTCCATATCAGGATCTATTGCAGAACAAGCAAATGTTGATCTCATACTAGTAGGAGATTCATTGGCAATGGTCTGCTTAGGATACAAATCGACGTTGCCAATAACTTTAGAAAACATAATTTATCATACTAATGCTGTTTCAAGAGGATTTAAAAAGAAAATTGAGGAACAGCCTTTGGTCGTTTCAGATATGCCTTTTCTGACTTACCAATGTGGTGAGGATAAAGCTGTTGAGTATGCAGGGAAAATCATTCAGAGTACTTATGCAAAAGCTGTAAAGGTAGAAGGAGCTGAACCAGAAATACAAAAAGTTATTTCTAGATTAATAAGAATGGGAATCCCTGTTATGGGTCATATAGGTCTTACTCCACAAAGCTATCTAAATATTGGATTTAAAAAACAAGGAGAAAGCTTAGCAAGCCAAGAAAAAATCAAGAAAGAGGCTTTAATTCTTGAACAATTAGGATGTTTTTCAATAGTTCTTGAACATATTCCTGATTTGCTCGCCAAGGAAATACAAAATTCTTTAACAATTCCCACAATAGGTATCGGCGCAGGTAATTATTGCGATGGGCAAGTAAGAGTTACTGCAGATTTGTTAGGCCTTAATGATGATCAACCCCCATTTTGCCAACCAATTATCCAAGGAAAGAAATTATTCAAAGATAAATTAAAAGAATGGGTAGACTCTGAAAGACTTAGTTAATCTCATCCCACCACTTAAACATAGAAACAAGAACTTGATTACTAAGTTCCATGCCATTAGGCTCACTTAAAAAGAATCTATTCCCCTTTCTTACTAGTAGTCCACTTTCAAGAAATCTTTCCCATTCTTCAACCAATTTACTGAAGTTGCTTTCACATTTTTTGTTTTCCCAGTTTTGTTCTTTAAACACTTCTTTGATATCTACACCCTCTTTAAGTCTTAATCCCAACATTATTTTCTCATCAAGTTCTATATAAACAAACTCCTTATTAGTTAGGGATGAATCTAAATTAAATTCGTCTTGTCTAGTTACCCATTCTTTATATTCTTTACTAACTCTTGGTCGAGTAAACTTTTCCCCCCAAGGTGAACTAGTGGAACCTTGACCGAAACTCCACCAGCCTAAACCACTCCAATAAACCCTATTATGTCTCGACTGATGTCGCGGAAGGCAATAGTTTGAGATTTCATATCTTGAATACCCTGAGTTTTTTAAAATTAAATGGGTTAATTCACTATTCCTAAAAGCTTCTTCATCACTTGGGAGTTTTAATTTGCCTAAATTAATTAATTTTTTAAAAACAGTGCCATTTTCAATATTTAAATCGTAAATAGATAGATGAGGTGGTGAAAATGAAATTGCTTTTTTTAAGTCATCTTGCCATTCTTTAAATCCACTTAGTGGCAAGTTTTGAATTAAGTCTAAACTCCAACTTTTTATTAACCCAGAATCATATTCTCTCTTCAACCATAAACAAGATTTCTCTGCATCTTCTTTCAAATGCCGCCTTCCCGACTTTTGAAGTATCTGATTATTAAAACTTTGTACTCCAAGACTAAATCTATTTATCCCAGCATTTATGAATCCAAACAGATCAACTTGAGTAAAACTTGCTGGATCAACCTCCATAGTAATTTCAGCACCATAGTCAATTCCATAATTTTCTCTAAAAAGATCAATTAATTCTTTGATTTGCGTTGGATCTAAAATAGATGGAGTGCCACCTCCTATATAAATTGTCGATAGAGGTGATTTATGCTTAATTGACAATATTTCTTTATATAAAAATTGCAAATATTCTTGAACAGTTTTGCTTCCATAACCTTTTAAAGTTTCAACTTTGTTTCCTAATGGAATAACTGCAAAATCACAATAAAAACACCTTCTGTGGCAAAAAGGAATGTGCACATAAGCACTTCTTGGAAACTTATTCATAATATAAATTCATTTTTAAGCTCCAAAAACGTATTAAGGATTGAAAAAAATAAGATCCTTATTTACTCAATTAATAAATCCTAGTAGATTATAGATATGTCAGATATCTTAGTATTAATTTTATTTGTATTGTCTGGGGCTGCTTCAGGATGGCTTGGTGTTGATTTATTGCCAGTAGACATACTCAAACAGGTATCTAATGTAGAAGGTTTTAGAATTGTTTTAGCAATAATTGGTTTTTTTGTAGGATTAGCAGCTGGTTTTGTATTTCTTCAACTTAGAAAGACGTTTCTTGATCAAATAAGAACAATGCCAACGGACTTATTAATAAGTAGGTCCGTTGGATTAATTTTAGGATTACTTGTTGCGAATCTCCTACTTGCTCCAATACTATTAATTCCCTTCCCTAGAGAAGTTTTTTTCGCAAAACCTTTAGCAGCCATATTAAGCAATATTTTCTTTGGTGTGCTTGGTTATAAGTTGGCAGATACCCATGGAAGGACATTATTGAGATTATTTAATCCAAATAATACTGATGCATATTTAGTTAATGAAGGTATCCTCCCTGCTGCAAGTCCAAAAATTCTAGATACCAGTGTAATTATTGATGGAAGAATCAATGGCCTATTAAGTTGCGGATTATTGGAAGGGCAATTAATTGTTGCTCAAAGTGTAATTGACGAATTACAAACTTTAGCTGACTCAAGCAGTAATGAAAAAAGGTCGAAAGGCAGAAGAGGGCTCAAGTTATTAAAAGAATTAAGAGATTTATATGGGAGAAGACTTGTAATCAACCCAACAAAGTATGAAGGTAATGGGGTAGATGAAAAACTCCTTAAAATTACTGAGGACATGACAGGAACTTTAATTACGGCTGATTATAATCTTTCGCAGATCGCTGAAGTTAAAGAATTAAAAGTTATGAATTTGAGTGATTTGGTTATTGCTTTAAGGCCAGAAGTACAACCAGGAGAGTCACTTAATATAAAAATTGTGAGAGAAGGCAAAGAAAAAATGCAAGGTATTGGATATTTAGATGACGGCACAATGGTTGTAATTGATGAGGCAAAGAATTTTGTGGGAAGCAGATTAGATATTGTCATCACAGGAGCATTACAAACTCCCACTGGAAGAATGGTCTTTGGAAAACTAATAAATAATCCTGAGTCAAACAAATCTTTTAAATCACCAGCGACACAGGGCTAAATCTAGCTAGAATCAGTTCAATCTTAATTTTGTGATACAAATGACTGTATCTGCTCCTTATTACGGCGAAAACACCGTTATGAGGACCCCGCCCCCAGATCTCCCCTCTCTTTTACTGAAAGAGCGAATTGTTTATCTTGGTTTACCATTATTTTCAGATGATGATGCGAAAAGACAACTAGGAATGGATGTTACTGAGCTAATTATTGCTCAACTTCTTTATTTAGAGTTTGAGGATCCAGAAAAACCAATCTATTTCTATATCAATTCAACTGGGACAAGTTGGTACACAGGTGACGCAGTTGGTTTTGAAACAGAAGCTTTCGCTATCTGCGATACAATAAGCTACATTAAGCCTCCAGTACATACAATATGTATTGGACAAGCAATGGGTACTGCTGCAGTTATCCTTTCATCTGGAACTAAGGGACAAAGAGCAGCTCTTCCGCATGCTTCTATTGTTTTGCATCAACCTATAAGCGGAGCAAGAGGCCAAGCAACTGATATCCAAATACGAGCTGAGGAAGTTTTGAAAAATAAAAAATCAATGCTGGAGATTTTATCTCGTAATACTGGAAAGACCATCGAAGAACTCTCAAAAGACTCTGACAGGATGAGTTATCTCAACCCACAAGAAGCCTTAGATTATGGAGTAATCGATAGAATACTCACAAGCCAAAAAGATTTACCAAATAAAATTTAACACTCACAAAACTATTTTAAAATCATGCCAATAGGAACTCCAAGCGTGCCTTACAGACTTCCAGGAAGTCAATACGAAAGATGGGTCGACATATATACAAGACTAGGTGTTGAAAGAATTCTTTTTCTTGGACAAGAAGTGAATGATGGTATTGCTAATAGCCTTGTTGCACAAATGCTTTATTTAGATTCTGATGATAATTCCAAACCTATTTATCTATATATAAATAGCCCAGGAGGATCAGTAACTGCTGGCTTGGCAATTTATGACACTATCAAATACGTAAAAAGTGATGTAGTAACCATATGCGTAGGTCTCGCAGCCTCCATGGGAGCGTTCCTATTGGCTGCTGGTACAAAAGGTAAAAGAGTTGCTTTGCCTCACAGCAGAATAATGATTCATCAACCCTTAGGAGGGACATCTCAACGCCAAGCTAGTGATATTGAAATAGAAGCTAAGGAGATTTTAAGAATTAAAGATATGTTAAACATGTCTATGGCAGATATGACAGGCCAATCATTTGAGAAAATTGAAAAGGATACTGATAGAGATTATTTTCTAAGTGCGGAAGAAGCAAAAAATTATGGATTAATTGATAGAGTAATTACACATCCAAGCGAAGCAAATCAGTCTTAAACTTTCTAATTTAATATTTTAATTTTAATTTTTTAAATTAATAAATTTTTTGGTTTATTTCCACCTTAATGTCTAAAATATTAATTATCAAATGCAAAGAAGCTACAACTAATGACCCAACTCTTCTACGACACAGATGCAGATCTAAGTCTTTTAAATAATAAAACAATAGCGATTATTGGATATGGATCACAAGGTCATGCACATGCCCTAAATCTTAAAGATAGCGGTATGGATGTAATTGTTGGATTATATAAAGGAAGTAAGTCTGAAAGCAAAGCTATTAGCGATGGTCTACAAGTCTTTAGCGTTTCTGAAGCTTGCGAAAAAGCAGACTGGATTATGATTCTCCTTCCAGATGAGTTTCAGAAAGATGTTTATCTTAAAGAAATAGAACCAAACTTAAAAGAAGGAAAGATATTAAGTTTTGCTCATGGCTTCAATATAAGATTCGGACTTATCAAACCTCCTAGTTTTGTGGATGTTGTCATGATTGCTCCAAAAGGGCCCGGACACACTGTTCGCTGGGAATATCAGAATGGTCAAGGAGTTCCAGCATTGTTTGCAGTAGAGCAAGATTCTTCTGGGAGTGCAAGATCATTAGCTATGGCTTACGCTAAAGGGATTGGCGGAACTAGAGCAGGAATTCTTGAAACAAACTTCAAAGAAGAAACAGAAACTGATTTATTTGGCGAACAAGCTGTCTTGTGCGGAGGATTATCAGAACTCGTCAAATCAGGCTTCGAAACTCTTGTAGAGGCTGGATATCAACCTGAACTTGCTTACTTCGAATGCTTACATGAAGTTAAACTTATTGTTGATTTAATGGTGAAGGGAGGCTTATCTCAAATGAGAGATTCCATTTCAAATACAGCAGAATATGGAGATTATGTAAGTGGTAAAAGGCTAATCAATAGTGATACAAAAAAAGAAATGCAGAAAATTCTAAAAGATATTCAAGATGGAACTTTCGCTAAGAATTTTGTGGAAGAATGCAATAAAAACAAACCCTTAATGACAAAATTAAGAGAAGAGAACTCAAAACATACAATTGAGAAAGTAGGTAAAGGTTTGCGCTCGATGTTCAGTTGGCTGAAATAAATTTATTTTTAATATTCCTTGGATCGATTGGTTTTGATTTATTAATCGGCGATCCAAGATTCTTAATCCATCCTGTTCAAGTAATTGGCTTTTACATAAAAAAATTATCTGATTACCTCATAAATAATTTTGGGGAAAATAAAAATATATTGTTTTGGGGAGGCTTAATAGTAGCTACATCCACCATAGGAATGAGTTTTGGTTTAGGTAAATTGATAGAACTCAGTTATGTGCAATCAAGAAATAATTTTTTGGGTGGATTGCTAATTTTTTTTGGACTTTCAAGTTGTATTGCGACTAAGGGACTTATTTCAAGTGTGAAAGAGATTGCAGAGCTAATAGAACGCGAAGAAATTAATGACCAAAATAAGAGAATAATCAAAGAGAAGGTACAAAGGATAGTTAGTAGGGATGTAAGTTCATCTTCTTTAGAACATCTCTTGAGATCAAGTACAGAGAGTCTTACCGAAAATTCTGTTGATGGAATATTTGGGCCATTATTTTGGATTTTTATTGGAATTTTTTTTATGAAATTTTCAATTTTTCTGCCAGGGCCTTTATCACTTGGTTTTTCTTATAAAGCTATAAGTACTTTAGATTCAATGATAGGTTACAGATATGATTATTTTAGATATTTAGGTTTTTTCAGTGCAAAAATCGAAGATATTTTTACGTTTGTTCCTTCAAGATTAGTTTTAATTACATTACCTTTAGTTAGTCCCAAAATTAATGAGTATGGATCAATCATAAAAAAAAGCTATCTTGATGGTAAAAAATATGATTCGCCTAATGCTGGGATTTCAGAAGCTATATTTGCTTATATTTCTGGAATAACATTGGGTGGGAAAAGTAAATATAAAAATGAGATTATTAAAAAGCCAATGATTAATGCGAATGGAGATAATTGCACTGGAGAGAAAATTAAATTAATTTGTCAATTAATTTTGAGATTACAATTATTATGGATAATAATTTTTGTCTTAATTTTTTTTATAATTTCAATTTTAATTTAATTATAAACTAGTTTTAAAATTACTAGAATAAAATATAAAAAAATCCTATGCAAAAAAATGGCTCTCCAATAGAAAATCAAAATGATGATTTTACTGATACATCATCAACTGATAATGAATACTCAAAATGGGTAGACAATCAGGGAGATGAAGTAAAAAATGTTTTTGGATTTAATAGCAGTGCTGAACTTGTAAATGGTAGAGCAGCAATGATCGGATTCTTAATGCTCATATTAACCGAGTTAGTTTTTAGCGGCAGACCTGTTACTTCTTCAATTTTTGGTATTAATTAAAAATGGAAGCAAAAAAATCTAATCCAATAAAGGTATTCTTATACATATCTGTTTGGGTAATTATTTGGGGAACTATAGGATCTTTAGTCGATTTTCCTCTATATAAAAATAAAATCTACTTAGAAGGAAGCATATATCAATATCTTACTTTCACAATTACAGCTGTTATTTCTATTATATCTGCAAAGTTTTTTTATAAGAAAATTGATTTATAAAAACTTGTACCTAAATTTCTTAATAATTTTTGCTGGTTCTTTACTTTCATTGGACTCGTAAAGTATCCACTGATGAGTCTCAGTATCATGGTCACAACCATAATTTCCAGATGGGTTATCGTAACTTGAAAGATATGAATGACAATTTTGGTCTGCCTCGAAAGCGGAGTCGTAACCTGTTAGAAAATATATCAAAAATAGAACAGTTATCAACAAAAAAAATATTTGAGAAACTAAATTAACTACCTTCATAGGATATTCTAAAATTTAAATATATCATCTAATAAAATCTTTCGATCTAAAAATATAGCTAACGTCCAACATTAAATACAAAGTCATGGAATTCTTGATTCTTTAAATAAAGGATGACTAGCAATACTAAAATGATGTTTAAGGCTATTACTATTGATCCAAAAATATTTATTTGTTTTTTGCCTGGCAAAGTGTAAGTAAATTTCTTGCCTTTAAGAAAACCAGCTAAGCCTTTTTTTTCTTTTATTTGAGTATTTTGAGTATTATTCTTAACTTCATTATCAGAAAAACCTTTTACCATTACAAATTAAATAACAAATTTATAATATTCCAAAAAAATAAATTTTTTTAATAATTAACAATTTTTAATCACATATGGGATCATTAATGAAATTCTCTCATTTGAGAAATTATTAAAAAAATAAGCTTCAATAATTTCCGTTTGCAGCCCCAATAAACTTGATTGACATTTGAATCTATTTTGGTCAAATACTACTAATTGAAGTTTTTCTATTTCAGAAACTAATTCTTTACATATTTGGGTTCGAGAATCTTTAAAACAATCACTAGATTGTTTTAAAATCTTAGACTTTGTTGGTATTGTTTCAGCCATAACAAAATTAGATAACAACAAAAATTTAAGGAATAAAATAGTTAAACATTTCATTACTTCTAAAGATTTCAAAATTTTGGATGCCTCGTTATGAGTATTGGGTATTGAGCTAATTGCATCTTTTTGCGATTAAAAAAAAGATGCCCTAAAAGAGCACCTTGTTATTAAAGGAAGAAATAGATTAAAAAAATTACCCTTGAACTCTATCCTTAAAAAGTTTACCTGCAGAGAATGTTGGAACTCTTTTAGCTGGTATTGCTATTTTTTCGCCTGTCTTAGGGTTTAAACCCTGTCTTGCAGAACGATCTCTTGGTTCAAAAGAACCAAATCCTAGTAAAGAGACTTTTTTGCCTTCCACTACTGAATCAACAATAGTTTCAATAGCTGCATCAACAACTAAAGAAACATCCGTTTTTGTGAGCTCTGTACGAGCTGCAACAAGATTTACTAAATCAGCTTTGTTCATTGAAATTTAAATTAAAGCTAGGGGTTAAAAAAAGATTTAAATCGAGTTTAAACCTCGAACTTTCACATCATATGGAGCAAATACAAATACGGCAACCGAAAATGCTGGCGGCGCAAAGCTTTATACAAATTTTAGGGACATTTTTAGCAACATTATTTATTTCTTATAACCGCGCTTTTTCATTTATAAAAAATAGCTTCTTCATTTAGAAAACAGCAAAAAGCATTGGTAGCACAAGATTTATCAATAAAAATCTAACTAGATTTAGTAAATGGGAAAAATGTCAAAGGGGGGGGGATTTAAGAATTTGAGCTATTTATTATGTTTTATTAATTTTCAGATATATTTCCTTCTCATCACATGAAAAAACGCAATTTGTATTTTGAAATCAAGAAAAATCTAGTTTTCTCATTATTAAACTTTCTCTATAAATCGTTTTATGCACTGAGCAGATGGATGAAAAAATTGAAATTAATTAGAAAATTAATACTCTCCAAGATCTAATAAAGTTGATTAGTGAAGCCTTAAATTTGAGTTTTTTTTTAAATTTTGCATCTATTATTCAAATATCAGTAAATTAAATAAATTATCTCAATATTTAAATAATCTAATGATAAAGAAAAAGTGATTCATCTTAATAAAGGTAAACCATTTCCTTTAGGGAGTTCTCTAACTTCACAAGGGATTAATTTTTCCTTAGTAGCTACAAATGCAGAATATGTAGAAATCTTATTGTTTGAGAAAGAGGACTCTATTTCCCCAAAAATTATATTGAAACTAGATCAGCATCATAATACAGGACCATACTGGCATGCAGAAATAAAAAATCTAGATGAAGGTTGTATTTATGCTTTTAGAGTGAAACAAAAAAATAATGAGATTAATAATAACTATGAAAAAAAAGTATTACTTGATCCATGTTCAAGGGGTATTACCGGATGGAGAAGTTATAAAAGAGAAAATGCATTAAAAAATCAAGAAAATACTAATTCTTGTCTTAAAAGTGTTGTTTGCGATAGAAAATTATTTAATTTTAAGGATTATCCAAGACCAAAACATTCTTGGGAAGAAACAATTATTTATGAACTCCATATTAAATCTTTCACTGAATCAACTGATAAAGATGAAAGTTGTTTTAAGAAATTTTTAAAAAAAATTCCTTATCTCAAAGAACTGGGTATTACAACAATTGAATTACTTCCAATTTTTTGTTTTGATCCTACTGATGCACCAAATGGTCTAAAAAATTTTTGGGGATATAGTCCAATTAATTGGTTTACTCCGCATTTTGAATATCTTTCGAATGAATCCCCCGAAAAGAATAGAGAAGAATTTAGAAGATTTGTAGAGGAATGTCATAAAGCAGACATTGAAGTCATCTTAGATGTTGTATATAATCACACTTGCGAAGGTGATTCAAAAGGGCCAGCAATATCTTGGAAAGGTATAGATGAAAATCTTTATTACTTTATTGGAAAAGATAAAAATTATCAGGACGTCTCAGGATGTGGTAATACTATTGCAGCAAACAGAGGATTAGTTAGAAAACTAATAATTGAATCTTTAAAATGTTGGGCGAGTGAATTAGGAGTTGATGGTTTTAGATTTGATTTAGGAATTGCCCTATCAAGAGGAGAAAATCTTTCACCGCTTGATAATCCTCCAATTTTTGAAGATATAGAATGTGAACCAGAACTTATCGATGTCAAGTTCATAAGTGAGCCATGGGATTGTGGCGGTTTATATAAATTAAGTGATTTCCCATCTAAGAATACTTTCACTTGGAATGGTCATTTTAGAGATGACTTGAGGAGATTTTGGAAGGGGGATAAAGATACAGCTTGGAATATGAGCGATAAAATAAAAGGTTCTCCATCTATTTATAAAAAAGATAATATTTTTCCAAAGTCGATAAATTTTATTACTTCACATGATGGATTCACTTTAAAAGACTTAGTAACTTTCAATAGAAAACATAATTTTGCCAATAGAGAACAAAATAGAGATGGAGATAACCATAACAATTCTTGGAATCATGGTACTGAGGGACCAACTACGAACTTATTAATCAATGATTTAAGAAAAAGACAACAAAAAAATCTTGTTCTTAGTTTACTTATCTCTAAAGGTGTTCCAATGATACTTATGGGTGATGAAATAGGAAGATCACAAGGCGGGAACAACAATTCTTGGTGCCAAAATAATTTATTGGGCTGGATGAATTGGGAACATGGTCAACAAGATTTGGAATTATTAGATTATTTTAAATACGTTATAAAAATCCGAAAAAAACTAATAAACATTTTTAATCCATCATTCTTCTCTAATAATCAAACCAATGAAAATATTCCAACATATCATTGGCATGGAACAAAGTTAAACAGCCCCGATTGGAGTAGTTGGTCGCACACAGTTGCCTTTAGCATTAACAAAGATAATACTAGTCCGCTGGTTTGGATAGGTTTAAATGCATATTCAAAAAGTATCGATTTCCCCTTGCCGAAATGTAAATATAATTGGTTAAAAGTTATCGACACTAGCATGTCTGAGATTTTTGAACCTTTAACTATTAATGAAAAATCTGTTTCAATAAAGAGTAGAAGCTCTTTACTAATCATTTCAGAAGAAGTATTTGGGGCAAAAAATAATTTATTCTAAAAGCGGGCGGCGGGAATCGAACCCGCATCTTCAGCTTGGAAGGCTGAGGTTTTACCACTAAACCACGCCCGCATTAAGTAATAGAATTACCATTGCAATAATACATTATCAAACAATAAACAAAGTAAAAAGATTGGAAAATTCACACTCGAAAAAAAATATTTCTAGATCAACAACAAGATTAATGTTCTCTTATGGGCTAGGAGATGCAGGCACAGGTTTAGTCGCGACACAATTTGGTTTTTTTCTATTCAAATTCTTTATTTCTGCTGGTTTACCGGTAATAATTGCAGGATCATTATTAATGTTAATAAAGATATGGGATGCAGTAAATGATCCGCTAATTGGATGGTTAAGTGATCGTACTAAATCAAGATGGGGGCCTAGAATCCCTTGGATGGTAGCAGCATCTGCTCCCCTTGGTTTCTCTTTAGCTGCGATATGGTGGACACCCACTGGTTCAGTGCTAACCAAGACTATTTACTATGCCATAATTTCTATAATCGTAATGACTGCTTATACAAGTATTAATCTTCC
>MWOX01000151.1 GCA_002026005.1 Prochlorococcus sp. HOT208_60m_808M21 | reverse complement strand
CCCCTGAAAGTTACTTCACAAATCATCCAAGCGAAATCCAAATATATAAAAAAAATTGGTTAGAGAGAAAAATATTTGCGAAATATCCAACTAATGGGATAGTTATAAAAATAAATAGTAGGAAATTACAGTTATTTAGAGAGAAAAGTTTATCTCAAAATAAAGAATGGCAATATGCAATTCAAAAATAATATTAAAAAGTACCTTCAAAAATAGCTCACGATACTGACTTCCAGTATTTACAGTGGAAAAGTAATTAAATTTTGGTTAAATTCCAAAGCAATTTGCAGGATTAGTAAATGACTGCCACTATTTCAAGACCTAAAATCTCTAACTGGGAAACATCTAATATTCCTAACCTTGCGGGTAAAATAGCGCTTATTACTGGTGCGAATAGTGGTCTTGGATACTACACTGCAAAGGCCTTAGCAGAAAAAAAAGCTCATGTTGTTATAGCTTGTAGATCGCTTGAAAAAGCTAATCAAACTATCAAAAAACTTAAAGGTCTTAATCCTGAAGGATTATTTACACCTTTAGAATTAGATTTGTCAGATTTAAAAAATATTGTTGAAGTTCAGTCCAAAATTTTTGACAATTTTGAAAATTTGGATTTACTTATCAATAATGCAGGCATTATGCATCCGCCTAAAACTCTCAGTGCCCAGGGATATGAAATACAATTTGCAGTTAATCATCTAGCTCACATGCTTTTGACTCTAAAGCTACTTCCAATTATTGAAAAAAAAGAAGAATCTAGAATAGTGACGGTTACTTCTGGAGCACAATTTTTTGGCAAAGTTGGTTGGGGAAATCTGAAAGCCGAGAATTATTACAACAAATGGGAATCTTACTCCAATAGCAAATTGGCAAATGTAATGTTTGCATTGGAACTAAATGAGAACTTAAAGCGCAAAAATATACTTTCTTTAGCTGCTCATCCAGGAATTGCCAAAACAAATCTCTTTACTGCTCAAAAACCTAACCCTGGTCCATTAGAAACATTCTCATTGGAATTATTTAGCCCTATTTTTCAAACTGCTGAGATGGGTGCTTTACCTCAACTTTTTGCAGCTACTTCACCAGACGCAAGAGGCGGTGATCATTATGGTCCTAGATTTAATTTCAGAGGGCATCCAAAACTATCCCCTACTTCACCTTTCGCCATGAATAAAAAAGAAAGAAAAAATTTATGGGAAAAAAGCCTCGAAATTATTAATAACTTCTTATAAATTTTTCATTTTTACTAACTTTAGAAAATACTTCAAGATATGTAATTCACTCTCTGAAAGTTTCATAAATTCTGTTAAGGCATCGTAATTTTTTTCATCAATTTTTTTTGACAATTGAATAAAACTATCATGGTTTTCATTAACAAAGCGCTCAGCAATCTGAGACGGAGTTAAACCCTTTTCAATTAATTCACCTGGAGCATTTTTCTCCCACTTTTCATAAAACCAAGAAAACCAATATTTTGCAGTATTATCTTCCATTAATTAACTTTTCTTGTGCGAATACTATAAATACTGAAGAAAAATCTCATGATTGAATTACCCCTTAAACACAATTAATATAAATGAAATTATAAATTTAATCATAGATAATCATTCAAGTAAAAGAAATATTAATCTCGTAATTGGATTAGGTAAATCTGGATTTTGGGCTGCCAAGTATTTGAGAAGCATCAATAAGAGAGTAGTTGTTTGGGAAAGTAAAGATGGGATAGAATTCTTAGAAAGAAAAAAAGCATTAGAAGAGCTTAATATAATAGTTTCTCTAAATAAAGAATTTGTATTTGAAGAAATTCAACCTTTTGTGAAAGAGATCGAATCTGTTGTTATAAGTCCATCAATACCTTATGACCATATAACTATTATTGAATTAAAAAAAAAGGGAATTAAAGTAATTGGAGAAATTAATGTTGCATGGGAAATTTTAAAAGACACAAATTGGATAGGTATTACTGGCACTAATGGCAAGAGTACTGTTACTCATCTACTAAGCCATATACTCTGCGATACTGGATTATATGCTCCTTTTGCTGGAAATATTGGTACACCTTTATGTAAATATGCTCACTCCAAAAAACATGAAAAAATTGATTGGGTTGTAGCTGAATTAAGCAGTTATCAAATAGAAATATCTCCAGAAGTAAAACCTAATATTGGAATATGGACAACCTTCACAGAAGATCATCTTGAAAGACATAAAACACTTGAAAACTATTTCAACATAAAAAAAAGCTTATTAGAAAAATCTGATTTTAGAATTTATAATTACGACGATAAAAACCTAAGAAATCACTACAGTTCGCTATCAAGAGGGGTTTGGATAACAACTAGTTTCGATAAATCAAATTTTATTCATTGCGATTATTGGATAAATGATCAAGCATACATTGTTGAGAGAGGGAAGAAATTATTCCAACTTGAAAATTTTTCTTTAAAAGGAATGCATAATCTTCAAAATCTTTTATTGGTAATTGCAGCAGCAAGAAAAGTTGGATTATCTGGCAAGAAGATTAAAGATTCTTTATTTAATTACAAACAATTACCTCATAGGATGGAAACAATTTATAAAAATAATGATCTGGAAATCATTAATGATAGTAAAGCTACAAATTTTGACTCATCTATTGCGGGAATAAGTTCAATTGAAGGTCAAATAATAATAATTGCTGGGGGTAGATTAAAAGGCAATGAATATAGTGAGTGGATAAAAGTTTTAAAGAAAAAAGTTAAATGTGTTTTCCTTTTTGGAGAAAGCTCAAAAATCCTAAAAATGGCGCTTATTAATGAAGGATTTAAAAAAAATATTTTTGAATTTTCAGAACTAAAAGAGCTTTTAAATTTTGTTTTTCATTATTTACAAAATAATAGAGTTGGAACATTATTATTCTCACCTTCATGCTCTAGTTTTGATCAATTTAAAAATTATGAAGAGCGTGGAGATTATTTTAAGAAACTAATAAGTGAAAAATTAAAGGTTAATAAATCCATTATTTGTTCAAGTATCATTTCGTAATTTCAGGTCGGTCATCACAACCGTTTACCCTCTAGCAAATATTCACTTAATTAGTTAGATTTTGATTATAAATTAACTAATATCAATGAGTGAATCTAACAATTTACCTCAGGCAATAAGTCATAAAAAATTAAGTTATTTGATGCTTAAGGCACAAAAGGATACTCATTTTTCTGATGAATTAGCAGAAATAGAAAGCCCCGAAAAAAGAGAATTTGAAGAGTTAATAAACAATTGGGAAGCTTCAACTAAAAAGGTAGTTAATGAGTTATCAAAAAGAAAAGAAAATTTACTAAAAGATAAATCACCAAATTCTTTAATTGCACTTGGTGCTATGGAAGTTCACCTTAATATGGCTTTGCAAGCCTTAAATGCATTTAATAAAGGAGTTGATGGGTAAAAGTAACAGATAAATCATAAGGAAGGCATCGAAAATAAGAGAAAATCTAAGTCTTTTTCAGTATTTATAGAGACATCATCATAATAATTAACTTCAAAACCCAAGCCATCTCCAGATTCGAGAAATATATTTGAATTTGATTTTTTACTTTTTAATAAAAGATTACCTTCTATTATTTGTATCCAATTATATTTATCGATTTTTAATGGCAATTTTTTTTCTTTAATTGGCTTATATTTGCAACGCCATAAAGAGATACTTTGATTTAGAAAAAGCTTATTATTTTTTCCGTCTTTGTAATTAAAAATAAGATTGTCCCACAACTTTTCATTTAATGAAATTTGATCATATCGAGGTTTGATATTTTCTTTTTGAGGGTATATCCAAATCTGGAACAACTTACAGTTCTCATTTTCTTCATTCTTCTCGCTATGAGAGATTCCAGTACCTGCAGACATAACTTGTACTTCATCTTTGTGAATTTTTCCAAGATTGTTTAAAGAGTCTCTATGAGTTATTGCTCCTTTTGTTACGACAGTAATTATTTCCATATTTGCATGAGAATGTGTATCAAATCCTGCATTAGGAGAAATGATATCTTCGTTTATAACTCTAATTTTCCCAAAATTGTCCCATTTTGGATCTCTATGCTCTGCGAAAGAAAATGAATGCATCGAATTTAGCCATTCTCTAGTCGATCTAAATCTTTCGTGCGATTTCCTTATTTTAATTATTTTCAAGGACATAAATACTAAGAAATAAATATGGTGGATTTGTGTAAATTAAATATTTTTGAAAATTATAAATTATTAACAAGTGAAATTACTTTTTATTTATTTGTTAATTTTACTTTGTGCTTTATTTGCTTTATTAATTATTTTTTTTGCTTCTTCTCTTGTAGAACATTTTTCTGCCTCAACATTCAAGTTTTTTAGTTTGTTTAATTGCTTTGAAATTTTCATATTAGGCTTACTTAACAAATAGAAATTAACACATATTTAATGGAATAGCTAAAAACACTGGTTTGCATTTAAGCCTTACTACCTAAAAATAAGATTGGAGGATTGAATTATCAGAACAATATAGAGGGTGTATTGGATTATCTTTGATTGTTTTTTTAATTAAAAGCGGTCCAAGAGGATTATCAAAATTATTTTTTCTAATTGAATTATATTGCATTATTTTTTTTGATATTCTTTTATTTCTATTTAGAAATTTCCCTTTGTTACCCCAACCTAACCATAAATCACAATTTTTTACTTTCAGACCAGTGTTTTAAGTTTTTATAAATATGATTATTGTTTAGATACCCCACAGGGTTTTTATGTTTAAAAAGTTTTTCTGGTTTGCTTGATATAAGAGCAAATAGATTTATTAATTTTACTTTGCCGTAATTATTGTTTTTCGAAATTTTGATTATCTTTTTTGTTGTGTTGTCCAAGAAAACTTCATCCGATAATGAGGGATTTAAACCAATAAAGATAATCTCTTTTTTAGATTTAGAAATCTTATAACTTAAACTCCATCTATATAGTTTGTTAACACTTATTAAACAATTTCTTTCTAGAAATAAATTATTCAACCTAAACCTACACCTCTAGCCATGAGAGTTGCAAACAAAGGTATTGTTGCAAAGCCCACTAATTCAGTAGTAATGATTAGCCTGAACCTCTTAACTAGATTTTCAGATATTTCAGGTAATTTATTCTTACTTAATGGAATGGCCCACAAGATATAGGTTGTTGTTGGATATAAAGAAAGTAATCCCACCAGAATGTAAAGAGAAACTTTTATCCAAAAAACAGGATTACCTGTATAAAAATCACCTCCTTGACCAAAATACTTAACACGCAAAATCCCAGTAACCAATATTGCAACTCCTGCCAAACCATAGACCACATCTGCAATTATCATTGAAATCGTTTCATTTCTATTAAGACCTACTTTGAGAGTCAATCTTTCAAATAAAAGAGAACCGAAACACAAAATAATTCCTAAATAATGAACATATGCTACTAATGCACTTTTGGCAATTTCACCTGTTAATAAAGTTCCTAATAACATGTTCAAGTCAAAATTTATACAATCCTAACCACCAAATGATGAATTTGTTTAGAAATAAATTAATAAGTTAAAAGCAAGGCATTAAATCTAAGACTCTAAATACCTTTTCTGGCCATCTTCAAAAAAATCCTTTTTATTCCATACTTCGATTACATCTGGGAAATGTTTTTCCATACAATTATCGCAAACCCCATGACTGAATCTAATATCACTAATTTTCGAAAGATATTTTTCTAAATGCATCCAATCGCCCTCCTTATTTTTCACTTCTCTGCAATAAGAACAGACAGATAAAATACCTTCCTGTTTGTGCAAGTTAGACAATGCATCTAGCAAGTTCAATGACTTTTTTCTAAGCTCTAGAAATGAAACTATCTGCTTGGATAATAATTCCATAATATTGAATTGTTGTGTAGTTAGATTTCCTGGCTTTCTATCTATTACACAAAGAGTTCCAAGTTTATTACCATCACTATTTCTAAGGGGAAAACCTGCATAAAAACGAATCTTGGGGTCTCCTGTTACCAATGGATTATTTATAAATCTTTCATCTTGGAAAGCATCATGAATAATTAATGGACTATTTTCTTTTATTGCATGTGTACAAAAAGACCAATCTCTTCTAGTTTCTGATATTTGAAGTCCTATTTTGGATTTAAACCATTGTTTATCTTTGTCTACCAAAGTCATTAAAGAAATAGGCACATTACATGTTGTAGCAGCAATTTTTGTAATATCGTCATAACATGATTCTGGCTTGGTCCCCAAAATCCTATATTCTGCTAAAGCTTTTAATCTTCTTTCCTCTTCTTCTTTTTTTGATACAAGATTCTGCATTAATCTTAACCAATAATTAAAACTTTAAAATTAAAGTTTCTCCAAAAAACTTATTCCGTCTAATACTTAATAAAAAAAAGATAAACTTATTGATTTGTTACTTACTGATTTATTACTTATTAATTTATTTTTGATCGATTTAACTTTGAGACTGCCATCCCAGCGATCCATCCACTTGTCCAACAATGTTGAAAATTAAATCCACCAGTTATCCCATCAACATCTAAAACTTCTCCAGAAAAAAATAACCCTGGACAAATTAAGCTCTCCATACTTTTAAAATTAACCTCATTAATTTTTACGCCTCCGGAAGTAACAAATTCCTCTCCAAATGGACCTTTGCCCGAAATTGTATATTTATCCTTCATTATAGTGTTTATCATTTTCTCTCTTTCATCCGCTAGTAAATCAGCCCACTTTTTCTCTTTATCAATACCTATTTTCTTTAATAAAAAAATCCATAATCTTTTTGTTAATAGCGGAACAGGTCTACTATTAATAAGATTCACCTTGCCTTTATTTAATCTTAAATTATTAATTCTTTCTTTTAACTCCTCATAACTTAAATAAGACCATTTAATGATTAGATTAAATTTATATTTTTGGCTATAAAGTTCCCTTGCTGCAATTGATGAAAGTTTTAATACTGCTGGCCCACTAAAACCCCAATGCGTTATTAATAAATCGCCTCTATTTTGAAAATTCTTATTTTTTAATTTAATTTCTATATCTATGCCCTTTATCGATACCCCACTACATTCATCCAAATGTGGTTCTTTTGTAGAAAAAGTAAAAAGCGATGGCACAGGTTTAACAATTGTGTGTCCAAGATTTTGAGCTAATTTATATCCGCTTGGATTTCCTCCAGTTGAAAGAATAACATTTTTTGCAGTTACCTTTGCTTTTTTAAGACTAAGAATATTGAATATATCTTCTGGAGTTTTTGTAATTTCTTTTACAAAAAATTTTGTTAATATCTCCACGTTTTTTGATAAAGCACTTTTTCTCAAACAATCAATAACATCTGAAGAAGAATTAGACACTGGGAATACTCTTAGATCTTCCTCAATTTTTAATTTTAACCCTTTTTTATCAAACCAATCGTATACATCTCCAGCAGCAAAACGATTAAATGATTCCAAGAGCTGAATTCCACCTCTGGGATAATTCTCAATTAGTTCATTCGGTATCCATGTCGCATTAGTGACGTTACATCTTCCCCCTCCACTAATCCTTACTTTCTCCATAAGTTTTGAAGTTCCTTCAAGAATTATTATTCTTTTTACTCCATTTTCAGCAGCAGTTATTGCTGTCATAAAACCGGCTGCACCACCTCCAACAACTGCTAAATCAAAAGGTTCCAAAAACTTATTATTTAATATGCTTCAATCTGATAATAGCAAGGAGTTATAGAGAAAAATTAGTCTAAAAACCATAAAAAAATAAATATAAAACTTTAAAACTACACTATAGATAGCTACGATTCGCTAATTTTTAAATTTCTAGAAAAATCAACACAGTCGTTATTTTTATGCTTTAAGTTAATTAAATGAGTCCTTTATTTTCTTACGTTAAATATTCTGAGGCCAGTTTTCCTATGACTGGTCAATATACTGCTCTTCTTTTAATAACTTCTTTTATTTGGGTTCTACTTTGGTTTGGATATAGACAAAATAAGATAAATGATGAGATAAAGCAAAAAGAAAAAGAAGAAAGAATTAATGCGAAAGTTCAAAGAAAAAAGAAGTTAGAGAGTTTGTACCCTACTAATAAAAAAACTGTTTAAAATAAACTATTTTAGAAAATATGAAAAAAAATAATTTCAAATCACTAATTCAGTACTTACCGGGGATTTTGATTCTTATTTATGTGTTCTTTTTAGCATTTACTCAATTTATAAAATAAAATTTTTAAAAATTATTCGTTTTGATTGGAATCCTTTCTGCTTTTGGAGCTGCTACATCTTGGACATATGCGTGCTTTATTTGGCGCTCGCAGACTCAAAAATATAAATCAATAGATATTAATTTAATAAAAAATATAATAGCTTTTTTAATTTTTATACCTGCTTTTATCAATCTAAGTTCTATAACTGAATTAAAAAACATATTTATCCTACTAATTAGTGGAATAATAGGTATTGGTTTAGGTGATACTTTCTATTTAAAGTCACTACAAACAATTGGCACAAGAAAAACTTTATCTATAGAAACTCTTTCTCCGTTAATGGCAGCTTTGTCAGGGGAATTTTTTATTAATGAAAATTTAACAACTAAATCATGGTTTGGAATAATTATAGTAACGATTTCGCTATTCATAATTCTCAGAAAAGGTAACGATTTTAAAGAGGAAAACTCCTCTTTCTCAGAAAAAAATAACTTTAAGATTTTTGCTTTTCCTTTTTTATCAGTTTTATGTGCTGTTCTTGGAGGTCTTTTATCAAGGATGGTTTTCCTTCAAAGCAATTTATCTCCTTTCCTTACAACTGAAATAAGATTATTAGGTGCAATAATTTTTTTGATTAGTCTAAAAGGATTTAAGATTAATCTTTTCTTAAAAAACATAGACAAAAAACAACAAAAAAGATTTTTTATTTCAATACTTCTTGGAACAAATATAGGAATATTTCTACAACAAGTTGTGTTTAAAACCCTTCCCATAGGAGTAGGATGGGCTTTATTAAGCATATCTCCAGTAATTTCCTTATTTTTTGCTAAGACTGAGGAAAGAGAAATTACCAAAAAAATAATATTTTTTACTTGTTTTTTATTTTTTGGCTTGACATTAATAATTCTTTAATCTCTAAGTTAATGTAAAAAATACTCATGTTAATAAAAATCAAATTAAATAAAATTACCCTATAAACAATCAAAACAATGAAAACATTAAAGAAAAAAAGACTCGGCACATTGGAGGTTTATGTTATATTTTTAAGCTGCATTTATGCAGGCTTTATAGGTTATAAATCTCTATTAAATGTTTTATTTACTTGGAATTAATTAATTCTTTCTAATGATTTAATCAACTTACCTCCATCTTGGTCATCATCATCATTTGAAGCGAAAAATAAAAAAAATATTCCTAGAGAAGCTATAGATAGGGAAATTGACAATACAGAAAACTCATCCATAAATTAGAAAATTTTTTTTATGATAAATGAAAAAAAATAAAAGACAGTAAAGAAATACACATTCTCGAAAATAAAAATTTCTTTTATTTGTAAAATGAAAAAACATATCCGAACTATTTCGTGAAAGTTCTAATATCTTCCCCTTGTAGTGCAAGCGTAATAATACAGTATGGAATAAAAAGTTGGCCTATTTGGGAATGTGAGCCAAGCAAATTTCAATGGAATTACGATGATAAGGAAATTTGCTTAATTATTGAAGGTCAAGCGAAAATAAGTACCCAAAACGGTGACATTTACGTTATTAAAGCTGGAGATCTAGTTGAGTTTCCTGCTGGACTTAACTGCGAATGGGAAGTAACCAAAAGTATTAAAAAACATTATCGATTGGGCAGCTAAATTTAAGAAAAAAGATTTTTTCTTCTTTACTGTTAAGTCAATGTAGATAAAATATGGTTAATAAATAATTTTCAAGAAGTAAACTCATATTATGCCTTTTACTGATCAAGAATATTTTGAGGTTATTGAAAAAAACGAACTAGTAAAAAAGGCCTTTGAAAATATTAAGCAAATTTGCATTGATTTACAAAAACAAACAAATTGTCCTGAAGAGGATCTAAAGTATTTTCTTGAATTTATTTCTAAACAATGGAATAAGTAATAATTAACAAGCCTTTTAAATACTAAATTTAAAATTTCAATTTAGTTTTCTGACACAATAAGTTCTAATCTAATTCCTTTTTTGGTTTTGTATTTATACTTGAAGTTCCCTTAGCGGCAGAAACGAAGAAAAAGAAGCCTACAATTCCTGATATACCAAATATCGCAGCCAAAGGATCAAAAGTGAAAGAAAACATAGAATTTATAAAATTAAGATAAATAATAGTTTTTGAATCAAAATTGTACAATTATTGTTAAGTATAAAAAATAACAATCGCGCGATTCATTATGTCATTATTAGCTTCTCAGTAGGTTCAAGAAAATTATTATTTAAATCGATTTTAAGAATAAAAATATCAATACATACCAAAAATCTATTCGTGCGAAAGAGAAAAGTTTTT
The DNA here is from genome assembly GCA_002026005.1 of Prochlorococcus sp. HOT208_60m_808M21. Lineage (GTDB taxonomy): Bacteria > Cyanobacteriota > Cyanobacteriia > PCC-6307 > Cyanobiaceae > Prochlorococcus_A. The sequence continues at coordinate 46,538 of MWOX01000151.1, read as the reverse complement.
AAAATTTTTTATTGAGATATTGGGTAGAACACTGCCCAGAAGATCCACAATTGTTGTTTCTTTAGATTAATATCAGTCTATGACAGATTTTTACTTGGCTTCTTCCTCAGTAAGTCCTTTTACAGCAATATTATGGTGCCTTTATCCAGTAGCTGTACTTGTAATTATTGAATTAATTCTTGGGGGTGGTTTTGACGATGACAATAATGACGATCAAGATGGTGGAATGCTAATACCTGCTTACTCTAGATCAGACGTTTGAATTTTTTAATTTTTAAATTAAAGACTCATAAAGAATTTAATTAAATTGGCCAACAATCTTGATACAACTCATATTTCTCTAATTACACTTACCATCCTTATTATTTCTTCTCTAACCTGGCTCGTCTTAAAAACCCTTAAGGAAGGTAGAAAAGCTTTAACAGAAATAAATAAGGATAGATCGTAAAATACAATAAACATTTAAAAATGTAGGATTTGATTAGATTTATAAAACTCTTAGATTTATAAGTTTTATTAAATAAATAGATATATTCCAAAAATTTAAAAACTTTTCCTTCTCAAAGTTTGGGAAAAGCATAAAAAACTCAAATAAATACTAGAATTTGTTTGATTGCTAAGTCAAAAAATTACCAATCTGTTTAAATACCATTTTATGAAAGGCCCTCTTTGTTATTACTTTAATATATAAAATGCATCTAAATTCTTTACTTTATATTTGCTCTATATCTTTATTCATTTATATAATGGCGCTGTTTTGGAGAGACTTGCCAAATCAAAAAAAGTAAATAAATAATTAATATTAAATTTATTGCTTATCAAAATAAATTGAGTTATTAATTTAATATTGGATTTAATTTTTTTATATAAATGCTGAAAGAATCTTCAAATAACAATAACAAAAATATATTCTCAGAAACTACAAGTATTGAAAAAGAAAAGATGATTTGCAAAGACGGATTCTGTTCATTACCAAATCGAGATGAGCTCCCAAAACAAGATTCAAATGATATGAATTTATTTGATCCTATTTAGCAAAAAAACATTTTGAGAAATTGAAGATTAAATTGATAGTATTAGATTCTTTGAATTTTTTACATGCTTAATAACTTTTTTAATTCATATAAAGATTTTTGGATTAAAGCTACAGAATTCAAAGGATTCACTTCTCGATCAGACTGGTGGTTAGTTCAATTAGCTAATCTTATAATTTCTTTACTAACCATCCCAATATTTTTAAAAACGTTTGGTTTCAATGCTTATGGATTAGTTTGTGTCATTCCTCAAATAGCTATTGATATTAGAAGAATCAGAGACTTTGGAAAAGATTGGAAATGGATCTTCATTAATTTAATACCTATCTTCGGATGGATCTTGTGGTTCATCTGGCTAGGCTTTGGTAAGACTGGTAATGGGAAAAATAAACTTATATAAAAATTAACTCCTCATTTTTTTCTTTTTTTTAAAATCTACAAATCTTACCTTGTTTCTTAACTCTATTTGTTTTTCAAGAATTCTAAACACATGCATCTCACATTCGGTTAATTTAAGAAACTGATCGAGTGTATCTTTATCTTCATCATCAAAATTCTCGAAAACTTCTGAAATAGCAGTACTATTTCTAGAAATAAAATCCTCTGCTACATCTTGTGGATTCTTGCCTGATTCGAAATCCTTAAAAGCTTCATAAGAATTAAGTTCTCTTGTTAACCATTTAAACCATGGTTCATTTTTATTTTGTTTTTTATTTATGATTTTCTTCATTAAAAAATTTTTACTAGTTTAATCATTATTCGTTTTTCATTCTTTGACAGCTGTACAAATACTTATTTAAAAAAAACAATTAAAGATTAACCTTATTTATTTTTTTACAAAATAACTATCATAATTACCATAAAGCTTTTTAAAGAATAAGTATTTATTACTTATTTTTTTGTTTATGAGATAGCTAGAATTTATTTTTAGTAAAGTACATTGTCAATTCCATTTTACGACTTTCCCTCATCTCCAATTTTAATAATTGGTGCTCTTGGCATTGCAGTAGCGATAGCAGTTTTTTTTGTCTCTTACCAAAAATATTTCAATTCTCCTTTGAACAAAGAGCGTGCAGAAAAGAAAAAATCCTTAATTAAGGAACAAAAAGAATTAAATGAAAGATTAGAAAAAATAGAACAAGAATTAAAAAATTTATAAAAATAACTCTTAAATAGAGATGAGTGAATGATCTCGAATTCAAGACCTTAATTTTTTAAACAGGAATTTTGGTCTATAAGAAGTTATGGATAAAGATCATCTTATTGAGTTAATTTCTAATAGTCTTCTTTACGAGAGCAAAAATTCTGACTCTACTAATAACCTTAGTGACTTTAAAAATTACTTAGAAAGATTAAATCTAGATCAATTGAGAACTATGTCTAAAGAGTTTATTCTTTAGTGTGATTTTTAAAAATTTTATTGTTAATTAAATAATCAATACTTTTTAAAAATTGTTAGTATCAAAAAATAACAAGTGAAATATGCTTAAAGTAAATAGAAGCGATTTTTTAATAAAGCCATTTTTAAAAAGAAATAATTTTAGAGCTTGTTATCAAATTATTTCTACCATCTTCCCAATAATTTCTATTTGGTTAATTGTCCACCAGATAATAATTCAACCTTTTCCATTATTGATTAAAGGATTCCTATTGGTGCCTTTTATAGTTCTTCTAACTCTGTTATCTTCTCGAACATTCTCATTAATGCACGATTGCGGACATAATTCTCTTTTTACAAAACGGAAATTAAACCGCTTTTTTGGATTTTTACTTGGCTTAGTTAATGGTATTCCCCAGAAGTCATGGTCAATTGATCATGCATTTCATCATAGAAATAATGGAAATTGGGAAATTTACAAAGGGCCTATAGATGTTTTAAGTCTTGAAGACTATAATTCCCTTACAAAAAGAGAGCAAATATTTTATAAAGTAAGTCGAAACTGGATTATGCTTTTCCCTGGCGGTTTTTTTTACTTAGTCTTAAAACCTAGATTAGGACTGGTTATTATTATTTTTAATTTCACTAAAGATATATTGGAAGAGACTTTTATCAAAATAAAAAACAGAGAAATTTCTCAACTTCTAGCTATTAATTCAAGAGTCAAACCACCTTTTTCTGATTATGGAGATAATTTTAGTGAACTATTTGAATTAATAATCAATAACATAGTTGTAATAATAGGTTGGATTTTTATGTGCAAATGGTTGGGATTAGTTTTTTTCTTATCATTTTATTCCGCGATACTAACCTTATCAGCAGCAATTTTAATATGTGTTTTTTTTGTACAACATAACTACGAAAATGCATATGCTAAAAATACAAAAAATTGGGATCTCAGCGATGGAGCTATTTTAGGCAGTAGCAATTTAGATATCCCTAATTGGCTAAATTGGTTTTTAGCAGACATATCCTTCCACAGCATTCACCATCTCTCTGAGAGAATACCAAATTACAACTTAAGAGCTTGTCATAAAGCAAACATTCATTTACTCCAACAATCAAAGTTCTTAAAATTAAGCGATTTTTCAAACTGCTTCAAATATATTATTTGGGATAACAAAAATGAAAAATTAATTCCAATAAATTAATACCTAATTCAAGCGTCTTCTCAATTTTCTTTTTAGAGGAATACTGCTATATGCATGAGTACCAATAGATGGAGGCAAGTCATTCTTTAAAGGATGCATAAAAGCATTTGCCATACTCTCTAACATTTTCGAAAGCCAAGTAATTACTGATTTCATTTGAAAATCTAAAAGTGTACTTTTTAATCATCTAACTAAATTACTGAAAAGTAAATCAGTCTTTATGCTGATTTTTTAAGAAGATTGCCTTATAAATTAATATTAAATAATCAAAATTATTTTTTTACTTTTGTGTTGTAAAAGAAGGATATTACTATCTTTTTCAAGATAAACCAGTTGCAAAAAAAATTTAGTAAATAATACTTATTTTTTCTGATTCACTTAATAAATTAAATTATTGAACATAAATTCGTGCTATATCTCTATTCCAAATAAATCCAACAATATTATGAATGATTCATTTGTTGCTCCCAACCAGAATACAGAAATAGATTCTATTAATTCATATTTCGAGTGTATTACTGAATGCAGTATTGTGGATGGTCATCAAGAATGTATTACTCGTTGTTTAGAAGTTCATTTAAAGGGAGATGATCATAATGAATAAAAAAAATTCACCTCAAAGGAAAACAACTTTAAAATGGAACTCGAATGGAGAGCTTTCCGAAATTGATATGTTAAGAATTTTAGAAAAGATATCATCACATGATCTGAATCAATGTGAATTAACATGCGATTCTGATACAAATTAAGATAATTTTTTAATATCTTTCTAATACTGCTGATAAAAAAGCAGCTTAGGGGATTTTTGTAGGATTTTAATTAATCAGATTTCAATAAAGATTTAGAACATTTTCATAAAAATATAGTTTTATTCTAAAAATTAATTTTTAGAACTCCTACCTTTTTTTAAGAATGTTTTACTAATTTCTTTTTTTGTTAGTTGAATCGGTTTTACTAATCCTGAATCACCATGTGTTGGACAATAATAAGTCATAAGCATCCAATTTTTTTCTTGATCCATAACTAATCACTTATTTAAATAATGATTAAGTAAATAGGACGAATTATTAAAAAATTAATGTTTTTTAATCTTTTTTTCTTTTTTACTTAATAATTTATAAAAATATTTAATCTTTTCTCACCTAATAGATATAAATACGCATGACTTATAAAAAAAATCCTGCTATTTATAAATAAATTCAAAATTACTTATGTCTTTAGAATCTATATTGATGGTAGTAGCTCCAATCTGTCTTTTTACGGTAGGGGTTATTATTTTACCTATTCTTGTAAAGCCACGTAAACAATCTGGGTTACCTAAGAGATATATACGCGGTCTTTAATTTAATCAAGTTTTAAAGAAGAGTACAAACTTTCATCATAATAAAAGAATTAATATAGATGAATAAAAAATTACCATTAAAAAATAAAATAAAATTTTTGGCACAAACAATTTTCTTTGAAGATGAAATTAAAATCATAAAAATTTTATCCAAAAAATTATAAATTCTTTTCATTATGAGATCCTGTGATGGATAATAAAATATATAAATTCATTTTTATTTAAAAGAAATCTTAACCAAAAAAATTTGAGTAATATAAAATTCTCAGGTCTTAAAGGCCAAGCGCTTGTAATAGAGAATACAGATATTCCAAGCATAAAAGAATTTCAGGATGTTATCCCAGATCACTATTTTAAGTGCAATACCAAAACATCTTTGAGGTATCTTTTACAATCAGCATTAATCCAATCATTAGTAGTTGCGATAGGGTTATCTATTCCATTTACGACAAAAATGATCCCAATTTGGATTATTTACGCATTACTATCAGGCACCACTGCAATGGGATTCTGGGTAATTGCCCATGAATGTGGGCATGGAGCATTCTCTAAAAACAAGAGATTAGAAACTATAACTGGTTATTTAATACATTCCCTCCTTCTAGTTCCTTTTTTTTCTTGGCAGCGTTCTCATGCAGTTCATCATCGGTTCACAAATAACATAACTAATGGAGAAACTCACGTACCTCTAGTCATTAAAGGGAATGGAGTTACAGAAAAAGTTGGGGGTGAAAAAGAATTACTTTTTTCAAATTACTTAGGTAAAAAAAATTACGGAATTCTTCAACTCGTTTTACATCTAATTTTTGGCTGGCCTGCTTATTTACTTACAGGAAGTACCGGAGGAGTAAAATATGGAACTTCGAATCATTTTTGGCCAATTAAACCATTTTCTAAAGCATTATGGCCGTCAATATGGACCAAGAAAGTTTGGATATCAGATATTGGTGTGGGTTTGACATTATTGGGCATTGTTTATTTAGTTTTTAAGTTTGGATTATTTCAAGTAATTGCTCTTTATTTTGCTCCTTTATTAGTGGTTAATTGTTGGTTAGTAGTTTATACGTGGCTTCATCACACAGATTCAGATGTACCTCATCTTTCAAATACGGAATTTTCCTTTATGAGAGGCGCATTTCTATCTATTGACAGGCCTTACGGTAAAGTCCTTAATTTTCTTCACCATAATATTGGTTCTAGCCATGTCGTTCATCATGTATGTCCAACGATCCCTCATTATCATGCAAAAAATGCAACTGTCTTAATTAAAAAAGCCTTTAAAAAAGCATATCTTTTTAATCCTGATCCAATACACAAAGCTTTATGGAATATTGCTTGCAATTGCGTTGCTGTTAAGCCAGACATCAACAGAGGAAGATATATATGGCAATCGTCTTACAAAATGGTGGATTAAAAACACAATAGGCATCAATTCTTTATCACATTAATTTACGCAAATCTGAAAAGAATATAAAAGAATTAGCAATAGCAAATTTTTCATCTTAGAAAATTATTTAAATAAATTATTTCTTATGAGTGGTGACAATTTGCATGGTAAGCAGCCTATTAAATTTTATTCGGAAAAAATAACACTTACAAAAGTTGAATTATTAGAAAGACAGTTGAGTTTAGGCGAGAAAATTTCAGATTTAGATCAAAAGCATAAAGAATGGAGCAAAAAACTATCAGGTTGATCATCTAATATGATGAATTTTAATAACTTATTGATATTTGTAATTGCCTTATCAAGAAACTTTTCTGTAAATTATTGAAAAATTATTTGCAGGCATCCTAATAATATTCTCTTGAGAAAAACCATTTTTCTTACTCTCTTCAGAAACTTCCTCAAGATTTTTAATACCCCAAAGATCATTTTGCATTTTTAATGAATTATCGAAAAAATAATTACTTTCACTCGTATGCTTATTACAAATTTTGAATGGCCCGTACACAATCAAAAATTGACCCTTATTTAGTAATTTTCCTGACTCCCTAAATAGTGCTACAGTACAAGACCACTGCGCTACATGAATCATATTTATAGAGACTATCCCTTGCAAAGAATGCGCTAATCTTAGTGGAATTTTCCAAGGAATTTTTTCTACATCAATCTCAAGAGGCTGGGGCATTTTCTTAGTTAGGTCTTCATACTCAATCCAAGAACTTATACTTTTCCTATGCACTAACTCTGGGTCACTTGTTTGCCAAATTATTCCAGGAAAGCGTTTTTGAAAAACCACTCCATGTTCACCGCTACCACTCCCGATTTCTAATACTGAACCTTTATTTATAAGTCTGGATATTACATCACCAATGCAGTCTCTATTTCTTTGAGTTGCCGAAAAAAAAAAGTCTATTATCCAAAATTAAAAAAATTGGGTGCTTCAATAAAAAGAATAATTCTAAAATCCTTGATTATTTAACCCTTCTCAATTTAGGAGTCTTGAAAAACATTATTTTAAGGCTAAAGAATAATATTGAGATTGAAAGAGCAGGCAAGATATAAAGTATTAAATCATAACTAATTAGAGAAGGAATCCTTCCAAAAATTAAATGCAGGTAATAAGTCGCGAATGACATAATCTCATATATATCTAATTTATTAATAGCAATTTTTTGAATACTAAAAAATACTTTTAGTCAAAAATCCAAAATTTTAAAAAAAAGAGTCAGCCTGTATCCCTACTAGCTGACTCTAATAATATATTAATTAAAATTACCTCTAAATGAGGATGCACCTGTAAAAAAAAAACAAGGTGAAAAGGATAATTTTTTTCAAATTTAAAAAATCATAATAAATATTAAAAAAAAAGGATGAAGTATATTTCGATACATAAATGTAGCAGTCTTGTATTTTACTGTCAAAAAAAAAGCATAATCTCTAATTTACTTTACATTATTAAATAAATATGTTATATTTATTTACAAATTACATAAAAAAAATGACTCCAGAAGCAGAACGTTTTAACGGTTGGGCAGCAATGTTAGGTTTCGTTGCAGCAGTTGGTGCATACGTCACTACAGGTCAGATTATTCCAGGCTGGTTTTAATGAAAAATAACGCACCCAAAATTATTGAAAAAGAAAAAATCGTTGCTGAAAAGCTTAACGGTCGATTTGCAATGTTAGGTTTTGTTGCTCTTCTTGGAGCATATTTAACTACAGGTCAAATCATTCCTGGTTTTATCTAAATAAATTTTTATCCTCCAAAAAGCCTAATTTAAAATTAAATTAGGCTTTTTATGGTTTTTTCTAATTTAATAATCTATATTTGCGAAGAAATATTTAATCTATGAGAAAAAAAATAATAATATTTACTAACTTTTTAGAATAAAATATTCATTTTATTATTCTTTTTATTTAAAAATTAAATTTACTTATTAAATAATGCTATCTTTATCGAAATAATTCAAGAATTTAATGAGAGTAAAGCTTGAACCGGAGACAGCATTCATTGGCAAAAAGTTTGCTTATATATTTCTAGGAATAATATTTAGCCTAAATGCCATAACTTTTATTTGGTTTTTCATATTCTCAAATTTAAAATAAAAATCTTAAATTTTTTTCTAAAAAGCAAAAAAAATATATAGCTTATAAAAGAGTTTATAAAAACGGTTATCTAGGTACTAAAAAATTCCAGGAATGATCTGTCCTGTTGTTAAATAGGCACCTAATAGTGCAACGAAACCAACCATAGCCCATCTACCATTTACTTTTTCTGCATTTTGAGGATATCCATCGTAAGAGACAGTTTCATCAATATAAGGCCTAGTTTCTGATGGGAACATATTCTGTCTTCCACCTGATTCTGTAGTAACTCCTGATTTTGACATTAAAAAGATAATAATTGTTAATTAATGTAACACAAATATTAACTTATGTAAACCAAAATCTTTACTGATTTTCCTCTGAGTATTTATTTCATAGTTAATTTGTGACATTTCTGTTAAAAAGAAATTTACAATCCACATTTTTTGATCAAATCACTTTTTTATAAAAGCCACAGATCAAAAATTAAAAAATAAGCATTTATACTCACAGTAAGTAATTTTACTTAGTAGAATGTTATAAGCATTTAGGAAGTGCTTAGCTGGTTAAATCAGAAAATCTGAATTAACTAGGTCGTCATGAGCTTGCCGGTGGGATACTTGCAGGCTCTTTCATTTTTAAAATAAATAAATATAAAAGCACACAGATAGTTAATTAACCTATTAAATAAAATCTTAATAACAATAATCTAATGTCAAAGATTTATTTATTTGCTAAATAGAAAGTAGATTAAAAATTGCATGTCTTTAGATTTTATTCTCATTCCATCTTGTATTTTAATTATCCTTTTTCTTTTAAATCGAGAAAATATGATCTACAAAAAAAATCAAAAGGTTAAATAATACCAAAATTCCAAAAAAAGCTTAATACTAAAGATCTAAAGACCTTACCACTTAATTTTTTTCCTAAAAATAACAAATTCCAAAATAACTACTTTAAAAAGTTTAAAAAACTTGGAAGATTGTGGAAGACTATACCAACTTTTTTCTTAAAATTAATTTGTTCCAATATAATTTTGCATTGTTAATTTGATTTAGTTTTTGTTGGCAGTGTATGCAATTGCATTCGTATATTAAAGTTTTATTTTTCATGCTTTAACACTTTTTCTAAAGAAACCAAATTTCTTGTTTTATTGCAAGTGTTAAAAATTATTCTTCTAATTTATTATTGAAATTTAAATAAATAAAATGTTTTTCTTAACTATAAATTTATATTGTTTTCTAAATCATTGATATTTTATAATGTAAAAAAAGACAGTAAAAAATCAAATAAATTTCTTTTGAAACTTTCAAATCAATCACTAATTAAAACAACTATTAACAAAATAATTACACCTTGGTATTCAATACCTTTGATAGATAGATGGTTATTAGGGCAAATAATTCCTCCTATGATATTTGCCATTTCTGCTTTTACTGTTATTTCATTATCTGTTGGTGTCATGTTTGACCTAATAAGGAAAATAGTTGAATATGGTTTGCCTTTATTTTTAGCTTTAAAAGTTCTTTTTTTTAGTTTGCCCAGCTTTTTAGTTTTATCATTCCCAATGGCAGTTTTGCTTTCTACATTATTGGCCTATGGAAAATTATCAAATAATTCTGAATTGTTAGCATTAAAATCTTTAGGCGTAAAAACCTCAAGGATCATTTCTCCAGCTATTGCTATTTCAATATTTATGACAGGATTGACTTTTTACTTTAATGATAATTTAGTTCCTGCAAGTAATAAGTTGGCTGAAACTACATTAAGAGCGGGCATAGGAAGTTCTTTCAGTGAAGAAAATGGGAAAGAAAACATTATGTTTTCAAGATATGGATCCAGAATAAATTCCGAAACTAAAAAACCAACAAAAAATAATTCTAAACTTACTCATATTTTTTATTCTCAATGGTATGAAAACAAAATCATGAAAAACGTCACATTACTAGATTTTTCCAGAGAAGATTTTCAACAAATTTTAAAAGCAAAGAAAGGAAGATTTGATAAAAAGATTTCTTCCTGGATATTTTCTGACGGTAGTATTGTATCAATTGATCCAAGCGGACAAACTACAAATATTCAATTTAAAGAATATACATATCCATTTGTGGAAGGACCAATGGAGCTGGCAAAAGTACCTAAGGATGCCAATGAAATGACTGTAAAGCAGGCTATACAAGCAGAAAAAATTTATAAAAAGACTGGAAACTTAAAGGAGGTAAGAAGAATTAAAGTCCGCATTCAAGAAAAATTTACTTTACCTTTTGCATGCTTGGTCTTTGGTTTAATAGGAAGCAGTCTGGGATCTAAATCTAATTTAAGATCTTCAAAAAGTCAGGGATTTGGATTGAGCGTAATTCTTATATTAATCTATTATGTAATGTCATTTATATTTAGTTCGTTCGGAGTAAAAGGTATTTTACCGCCAATTTTTGCTGCATGGTTACCTGTTTTAATTTCTCTGGGAGGTGGAATTTATTTATTAAGAAAATCAAGTTCTTTTTAAATATCTTAAGAACATAAATAAAAATAAAATTTTTAAACAAAATTCATTTACAAGTAAAAGATACTTAAATCATTATTTGCCGTCTATCTTTTGATATCCATACCAGTCAGGATAATAGTCTTCTTCAATAAAATTTTTATTTGGAATTAATTCTATTTCCCAATTATCTATCTTTTTTATTAGTTCACAATCATCGCAACCAATTAACGTTTCTAAAGAAGCAATATCATCTTTATGCTTTTTTTTACACCCAATAAGCCATTTAGATTTAGCTATATTTTTTGCCTCTAATTTATTTTTAGCTATAACTAATCCAAACTCATGTTTTTCTTGCATAGAACTTGGATCATAGCCACCAATATTTACGAACCATAACTTCTTTTTGGTTTTACTTTTATTAGAAAATTTGTTATTATTGATTTTCAAATTTTCAACATTTCGAAGATTTATTTTATAACCATCTAAATATTTTATTTTTTTATAGCTATCTACATGCAACCCTTTTGCAGATCCAAACCAATCCTTTCTTAAAGTATCGTATGTATCCTCAATTTTAGAACCAACAACCCATCTGACATCATGTAGTTCAATATTAGCTTTTTTTGCTCTGCCTCCAAGAACAACTAAATAGAGAAAATTATTTTCTATTTTTTCCACTTTTAATAAATAAACTTTAATTTGACTTTAATTTAAATTATCTTTCAGATTATTGTTATTAGTCAGAGATTAACTTAATTAAACCAACCTTTTTTCTTTGCTTTAACTTTTGGTGAAGTATGGATCTTGGGCTCTTCGTCTACTCTACCTTTAATAATCATGAGGGGAACTATTGCCCATAATGCTAAAAATAATATCCAAAATAGATAAATGTTCATAATTTTAAAATTTGATAAAATTATCTTAAAATCAATTAAACAAGATTCGTGAGTTTCTTTTTAAAGTTCTATTTTAGATGTATAATGAAAAATTTTTTTTTAAAGAAAGCTAAATAAAATCTCTAAAAATTTTATACAAATAATAAGGTTGCTTAAGAAATTTTTAAATGTAGAAATTAGAAATTTTTATCAGGCAATTAAAATAATGGCACTCAACAAAACCACTGCTTTGCTTCAGGATGTGTAGAGTGCATTTTTATAATGGCACGACAAAATTCTATTCGTGAATATTTTAAATCAACCTAATTTTTATATAAAATTAACTTAGAAAAGTTAAAGATGATTGAAAAAATGTGATTTATGTCATAAGCCAGATAAAATTCATTACAGAGTTAAATCCATAATTCATAGAGAATGGATTTTTTGTTGTAAAGAATGTTGGAATGTAATTTCTAAACATAATGATTATTCCTACGGTGGCACAAGAAAATCAAAATAATGAATTTTCCTGCAAACTAATATGCAAAAAAATCAAATAATTAGATCCTAAGAATCCTATAAAATTACTTTAAATAAAAACTTGACAATTAATTATGATTTACAAACATGATTTATGAAATTTACCAACAAAAATAACTTTCTTTTTTTCTTTGATTTATCTTTTTAATGTACTTTTTTGTAATAGAGTCTTGTCTTATTTTGCTAAATCTAACTTTATAGTTTATGACGAATGGTTTGATAATGATTTAAAAAAAACTAAATTAAATGTTAAAAATAAAAAAATAACAAATATTTCAAACATACATGAATTTTTTTATGAGCAATCGAATTGCAAAGTTGGGGCCTCTGAAAATAACTTACAGATAGACATTAATGAATATAGGGAAGAACTATTTAATAATTATTATTTGGAAAACAATTCTGAAAAATATGATTCATCATCAAATAAAGAATTTCTATTCTTTGGAAAAATTACAAAAAACAAACTTAACTTTAATATCAAAAATAAAATAATTAATAATCTATCAATTTTTGGATTTGTAATTATTTTGGGATTACTGCTATTTTTTATTTCGCAATCTAAAAATAATGAATCAACCATAACAAATAAATCAATTTTATTAGAAAAAAGCTTTTGATTCTCTAAAAAAAATCATTAATTTCTTTTTTTATAGATTTATATTCTAAATTAATTCCTTTAATAAATTTATCTACTTCTTTTTTAGTATTCTTATATTCATTTATTTTTTGTTTGGTTTTCTGATAGAAAATGGATTCAAATTTTCCTGGACTTAACTCCTCAATCCAATATCCTGCTAAACAATAAATTTGATTTGGAACAACTGTAATAATAAATAAGTTTTTGGAATTTTTATATTGATCAATTATCTTATTAGCGAAATTTCCTTTAGTTTTGTTAGTCCCAAATAGAGTAATATCTTTTACTAAAGACCTAAAATTATTCGATACATTATTACTCTTTTCTAATGAATTTCTAGAAATTATTTTTTCTAGAGAATAACAATAATCGAAAAAATTAGTATTTTCTTTTTTTGAAGGATAAATAGTTAATAGAGAACTAAAAAGTAAAAAAGAAGTTAAAATAAATTTTTTAAACATTTTATTTAAATTTAATTTATCATTTCATAAATATAAAAAGACAATTCATAAATTACTATTAATTACTGTAAAAAGATTCATATTAATTATAAAGATTTCTATTAATTAAGCTAAACATCTTTGAGAAAAATTTAAAAGTATTTCTGACTAATAAAGTATTTCTAAAAAGGTTAAAATTTTTTTCCCATAATTGTGATATGAAAAATTCTTTTTTGAAAAAATAAAAGTATCAAATCTTTTTTAGATTTTTTTTCAAGATTATCAATTTCAGCAATATTTATCTCGGCAATACCAGGCAAAATAAATGATTTCGAAAGAACAGTTGAATATATTTCTTCAAAAGGTATTCCTGAAGCAATTTCATCTATTCTTCTAGTGGGAGCAATTATATGTCTTATCTTGGGTTCTGGATTTTTTATATTTGGGGAAAATCAAAAAATCGGATCAGTCTTTTTATTACTATTTATTATTCCAACAACAATAATTTTTCATCTATTCCCTTTTCATCAAAAAGCAGTATTTATGAATCTCGCATTGATAGGTGGATTAATTATTACTGCAATAAGGGAACCAAAATAAATTACTTAATTAAAGAAACCTTATTATTTTTTTGTTTTTTCTCTCTTAATTCTGGGAAGCAATTTGCAATATGAATTAATTCATAAACCTCTTTGCTATCGTATTTTTTATTCGGAATTCCACTTCCCACCTCTATGCCTCTCTCTTTCATCTTTTTTAGTATCAGTTTTTGTCTTTGCATACTTGACATAGACTTAAATCTTTTAGTTCTCTCTTCTTTATTCACTAGATTTTAATTTAGTTAAACTTTATTTTTAAGATTATATCAATTAGCGATTCATTAAATAAGTAAGAAAGCCAGTAAATGTAAGTAATTTAAATCCAATAAAGAAAGGCAAATATTTTTTGACCTTTTTGCCAACTGGCAATAATTTGTTAAATGAATTGATCATGATTTATATTAAAAATATAATTATTTCGAACATCCTAACGAATTTTTTTAGAATTATTCCATTTTGATTTGTACATTTTAAATAGTAGATCTAAAATTGAAGGGTTATGTCCCTTTTTTTATGAATGATAAAGAAACAATAATTTCATTATTAAATGAGTTTGCCAATCCAAAAAAAATGGCCTCATTTTTTGTTGACAACGCGACTCCAGATTTTTTATTCATAAGACCGAGTGGTAATCCTATAGATGCAAAAGGGTTCGAACAAATGATTAATGGTGATATAGTTCAAGAACAGGCGGAAATAACCAAAATTCACCGATTCGAATTTTTAAGCGAAAATATAGTAATGTGCATTTTTACACTAAGTTCAAAATTTACTTATAAAGGGACAGCTAATGATGACTTACCAACAGTTACGTCAATTTTTAAAAAAGTAAATAATGTTTGGAAAATTCACTGGATACAAAGATCTACAGGAAATTCTGATTTATCTTTATGGGATTAGCAAAGTTAATATCTTTTTTAATGGTGCTACTTCTTGTAAGTAGTTCTTTTATTGGTTTAATTTTTTATTTTATAAAATAAAGACATCAAAAAAATTCCCGTGACAATTTCTTTTTTAGAAAACAATTGCTTCTTTTATTAAGTAATTTGATTTTCAGGTAAAAATAAAAACTTTAGACAGATTAACGCCTATATCTAATGCTAATAGAGCCACAAGTAACTTAGTCATTTTTTAGAACTCTCAACTATTTTTTTGTAAAGTTCCTCAGAAATAGGTTGCATAACCTTTTTAAAAATCTAAATAAAAAATAGTTGTTTTAAAATTAATTTCTCGTTACTAAATATACGAATATTTGAATTTTTAAATAGGCAAAAAATATCTATACAATAAGTTTTTCTTATAAAGTATTAATAAATACTTATTTAAAAACTTCAATAAATGTCAAAACTTTTTTTAAAGAAATTAAAAATCTTATTTCAAGTAAATAGATCCTCTATAAGTAAGCTTTATCACCTTTTCTTCTTGTTTTCTACAATATACGAATGACTTTCCATTGAAGTACATGTTTACCATGATGCAGCTCCTGAACTTGCTCAAGTCCCCGTCCTATGGCTTGAGTCGTACTGCGGTCTATCAGATGGTAGATCGGACGATTTTGTAGTATTTACTACAATCTATTTATAAAGTATTTATACTTAGATGTCAACAATTAATAGAAACTAAACTTCAATTTAAAATTAGATTCTGCTCTCAGAAACTCCCTTAAAAGAATATAGAACATATAACTACGAGTAACTCCCATAAAAACTGAAACAAATGCTAGAACTACACAAATAGGGCAATGTGGGAATCCCATTATTTATTTTCCAATATAAATTTCAATTCAGTCTCTGCATTAAGAATATGGATTCTTCTATTGAGCAGTTTAAAAAATTTAATTATTTTTTTCAAAATTAAACCTTCCTTAGGCATCAATAATAATATTATTTAAGAATGAATATATCAATGAGCAAAAATACTGAAACCATTGGTATCAAGAGTTTCGTAGCAAATTTATACAATAAACAACACCAACATATGCTCAGATACTCTTGCTCAATTAACTTATTCAGAGTCAAATATAAAAATTGGTGATCTAGTTACCTTGCAGTGCTATTTTTCTTTTACTAAAAAATAGAGCGGACTAAAGTCCAATCCTCCACGAGGATTTAGTCCGCGGCCTAAAGTCTGAGAGTGCAAATTTTTCTTAATTAATATGCAACTATGCTTTATGAGGTAAATATCTTGATTGTGTAATAAATTTATTTTGTATATTGCTATTACAAAAATGATGAGTTTATTTAAATTAGTTACTAAATCCTCGTGGAGAAAGCTTTAGTAAATTTCTTTTACTGGTTACTAATAAGATCAGCCGAATCTCATTATGGAGAATCATTTGTATCTGTAGAAGTTCCATCTAATTCAATCAAAAGTTTTTCTTGATTTTAGAAAGTTTTTAATACTTAAATTAATAGCTTTCTGAAGATTGCATTACTAATTTGAGTTAAGTTGGTTAATTATCTCTATTGCAAATAAAGATAAGGTTGTTAATCTTGCACTTAAAGAAGAAACTTAATTTCTTAAACTGATGCAATTTGATCATTTAAATTTCAATGAAGATGATGGCCTCATGTCCATAGAAGATTTAAAGGCTTTACGTCTTCGAAAAAAAGAAAGTTGAAAATGATAAGAAAGCTAGAAAGTATATCCTGGATATAAATCAAAGATATAGAAAAATGAGTACCCGCAAAAGTAATAACTTTTTAAGGAATATGAACCCTTTTAAAAAGGCCGCATAAATTGTTAATCTTGATTGTATTAATTTGTTTAACTTTGCAACTTTCAGAGTAAGATTTTAACGGTGTTTCTTTGGAAGAGTTTCACCGAGAGGGGCTATTTTTAGCCCCTTCTAAGTTGAATTGTTTCTTTTATGAAGGTAATCTTCAAACAAAAAGTAGTTTTATTTAATTATCAAGTCTTGGGTAAATCGCTTAATCCAAACTCAAACAAATCTTTTGTTCTTAATAAACTAAAAAGATATCTTCCCTTAACTTTCTTCAATAAAAAATTATTAGATAATTAATTTGTGTTTATAAATCGTGATGAACTTAACAGAAGAAAACTTAATTATTAATAAGAGGCTCGTACTTTTTTTAGTATTGATTATTGTTTTAGTTTCTTTTTGTTCAATATTTTTTATAGAAAATCATAGTTTGGTAGCCCACGATGAGTCTCTTTATGCTAACAGAGCAAAGTTAATAATAGATTCTAAAAATTGGTTCACACCTTTTGAAAAGGCTCATCATAAAACTATCGGTTCCTATTGGTTAATCTCACTAAGTTTTAAAATATTTGGAATAAGTGAGTTTTCAGCAAGATTACCAAGTTATATTTTTTCAATACTTTCTTCTTTTGTATTATTCAAAATAATAAAAAATATAGGAAGTTTAGAAATAGGATTAATATCCATTTTCACATTATCTTCATCATTTATTTGGTTCAGTTACGGTAAGTATTGTAGTCCTGATACACTTTATATTTTTTTTAACTTGTCAAGTGTTTTATTTTTACTAAAAATAAATGAATTTTTAAAAGAACATAATAAAAACAAATATTTATTTATAAGTGGTTTATTTCTCTCAATTCCATTTTTTATAAGAAGCTATTTACAATTGCTACCTTTAGTAAGTCTATTGCCATTCATTTTTTTTAAATTTAAAAAACTTGGATATAAAAATACTAGATATTTTATTATCGGATTTTTTGTTGGTTTAATACCTCTAATAATTTCTTACTACATTTCTTATCGAACATATGGATTTGATTCATTAATAAAACCATACATGCTATTGCAAGCAAAAACATTGAATGAAAATGAAATTTTTGCAGGATTTCTATTTTATCCACGTAATCTAATTTTATTATGTTCCCCCTTCTTTATTTTTATAATTAATGGGACTAGATATATTCTAAAAAATAAATCTAGAGAAATTCAAATTTTATTAGTTTTTACTCCTTTTTTAAACATAGTTATTTTGATGTTAACAGCTTCAAAATATTCCCATTATGGATTATTTAGTATTCCATTATTAGCCGCAAACGGCTCTTTTGGAATTTATGAATCATTTAAAAATAAATCTAAGGGATCAAAATTGACATTAAGAATATTTGGAGGGTTCATACTACTGTTAAGTACCTTAATTTTAATAGGTTCAATATTAAATCTTCATTTAAAATTCCTGAATCAATTTAACTTAATTGAAGAATTCATAATAATTGCTTTAACAGTAATATTAATGACTCTTTCTTTAAAAATTTTATATAAAACTAATTCAAAATCTTTAAATTTAAATAATATTTTATCAATATTTTTCATCCAAATTTTTATACTAAATTTATTTTTTTCTAATGGCATAATTGGAAATCCTAATAATGAAATAAAAGATTTTATTTATCAACCCGATATAAATAAAATAATAAAAGATAATCAGATATTCCTTATAGGTGAATTAGAAGATAAAAAATTAAATTTATTAAAATTTTATCTTCCAAAGTATAAAGTAATTAAAAATAAGCAAATCCATAAAATAGAGCAGACCATTTATGGATTTATAAGTGACAAAGATATTGCTCAATTTAATGATTCAATTAGAACTAAGTTTATAAACTTGAAAGAATTTAAAGATATTAATCTTGTAAAAATTAATTAGAAGATTTTGTTTTCAATAAAAATTTTTTCTAATTCCCATAATATTACTAAAAATAAAGATTAATCTATAGAAAATTTTTTTTCAAGAATAATATAAGAATCCATAATGCTTCATCATCGATCCTAATGTCCTAGGCTAAAATTGAAACTCTAAAAAATCTCAATCCAAGATTCTTTTGGTAAATCTTTGGTATATATTGATGCTGAATATTTAATTTTTGCAGCTATTATAAAGTCATTAAATTAATTAATAAATGAGCTCTGCATTTGCAAAATTCTCAAATTTGAAAGTTAACAGGGCTTCTAAAATAGCTATTACTCTCGCATCATCAACTTTCTTTTTATATGCCTTGGGTCAAGCACCAATTTTTAAAAATATTCTTGCAGGTGCCTTCTCTTGCTCTGGCTAAATAAAATAATGTTTTAAAGAGAAACTAAAAAGCTAAAATAGAAAGTGATTGACAGTCGATCTAAACTTAGAGGGATAAACCCCTCTTTTTTTAATGATTAATAAATTTATTAATGAAAAGATAATGACTCTTCTTATTTCTCTTTACAGCTGATGAATATTTCCCCGCACCTATTAATTGATGCTGTGATATTAAGCGCTGCCCTTACGATAACTTTGGTATTAAGAGCAAAAGGTAATGCTGCCAGAAAAGAAACAGAAAAAGAAAATAAATGATTACTAAAGAAGAAGAAAAAGAATTTAAAAAACCTAAATTATATAGATTTTGGAATTTTCTTATTTATGGAAGCTCCATTGCTATTGGAGTTTTCTTAGTTTATTTATACTCTGCTTATGTCTTTATAAATAAATGACTTACATGTACGGCATTGCGATTACTTATGGGGTCGTGAGTCTTTTATTGCTTGGTGTGTTTGCATACTTTACTTTTAAAATGAAACGCTAATTTTTATGTCCTCTTCAATGAAAGATTTCTTAGATAAATTTTTTGATTTATGTAGAGAATATCAACAAGAAATTCCACCTCAAAAGATGGCTGAGATTTTAAGAGAATATGCAGATAGATTAGATGAATGATAGATACTGGCAGACCTAAGAAAGTATTAAGAGAATACAATCTCTAAGCAAAATTTATACAAATTTTTTTAGAGATAGAATAAATTTTTTGAAGATATTATCCTTGCAATCATTTAGAATTTGAGATTTTTTTTTGATCCTTAATCCGTACAATTTTGTTCCTCTTACCGCACACATACAACTTGAAATTTACCTTTCAAATGAATTAGAACATAGTTGTAGTAAAGGGGTAAGTCTTATGGCACTAAATGACACATTTACTATCCAAGAAATTAATTTGGATAAAAAAAATCTTTCATATGACAATAAGCTAAAAGAAATTGAAGCTTATTGGAATAACGAATGTGCAGAACATCCTAGTAACAACCATTGCAAGATTTTTTGTAATTAAAACTTTAACTTTTAGGTATTCTTACGCTTGATTTTTTACTTAATACCCGTACTAAAGAATAATCAGATAGAAAGGAGGCCAAGCAAATGACTAATTTAGGTATAGAAATTTTATTTTGGACAATTTTAATTTCTTATTTGGGATTAAGGTTTTCTCAAACTTGGAATGGATTCAAAAAACAGTATTAATTAGGAGAATAGAAAATGAAACTACAAACTCAGTTCACGGTTCCTAACAAAGAATTAAAAGATCTTGATTATGTTAATAAACTAGATTTCTTAAAAGAAACTTTAAATAAAGAATGTATAGATTATCCAAATCAACAAGATTGCTTGGTTTGTTGCAATTAAAAAAAATAAAATAGCTGTTTTTCAAAAGAAAATAAAATTTTTATTAGTATTTATAAATTTTCTAAAAGGGAGTTAGCACTATGGAATTAAGATTCTTCCCAATAAATGTTTTTAGAGAAACTCCAAAAGTAACATTCTTCGATGCAGGCATAGATACTTTTAATGGTTCTGACGTCGTGATACATTCTGGGGAAGCTATATCTCCTCCAGATGATTTAAAAGATGAGCAATATTACGTTCACTATCATCAAATTGACCACAATTTAGTTATCACCGGAGAAAGGAAATTTGTTTTAATAAATCCTTTCTGGGATGAACCACATCATATGATTTATTTAAATAGATCTATGGGAGCATTAGAAATTCCTATAGGAACGTATCATAGATCTATCTCAGGGAAAGAAGGTAGTATTGTTTTAAACCAACCTAAAAGAGATAAATTTTTTGATCCTTCTAAAGAATTTATCCCTAAAAAATTAGACAAAATTAATTTAATTAAGGCAAGAAAAAGTCCACCTGTTTATTGGATTTACGAAAATAACAAAATCAAAAGAGTCAATTTTAATCCTCTAGAAAGAACAATTAAAACTCTTGTTTGAAATGAAAAAACATATATCCCCTAGTAATAATTTAAAAAACTTGAATTTAATTATTAATTCTGATACTTATAAATTGGCTCACGAAGATATTGGCCTACTAAGCCGAAATGAAATGCGTGGAGTTAGAATGCTTCTTGAGATTACTAAACCAGATTTAATCCTTGAAGAAAATCAAATTCTTTCAACCATAATTATTTTTGGAGGCGCAAGCATTACAGAAGAATCAAATACAAAAAAGAGAATTGAAAATATAAAAGAATTAATTAAAAAAAATCATAAATCGATACTTCTAAAACGAAATTTAAATAGATTAGAAAATTTGCTTCTAATGAGTAATTACTATCAATCTGCAAGGGAGTTTTCTAAACTTGCTTCAATTAATAATCAAAATAAAAACTGTAATTCTCATGTGATTGTTACAGGTGGGGGGCCAGGAATTATGGAAGCTGCTAATAGAGGTGCATTTGAAGCAAATTGTAAGTCTATAGGGTTAAATATCAGTCTCCCTAATGAACAAATACCAAATGCTTTTATAACTCCCGGTCTTTGCTTTAAATTTAATTATTTTGCATTAAGAAAGATCCATTTTGTTATGCGATCAATAGCTGCCGTATTTTTTCCTGGAGGTTTTGGAACACTAGATGAATTATTTGAACTTTTGACACTTTGTCAAACAGGAATGAAAACTAAAATCCCAATCATACTTTTTGGTAAGCAGTATTGGAATAAGGTAATTAACTTTGATTATCTAGCTGATCTTGGATTGATTGAAGATAAACATTTAAATCTTTTCCAATATGCAGACACTGCATCAGAAGCATGGGAAATTATCAAATCATCAAAAATCTCAGATTAAAAGCAAACTAGTTATTTTAAATAACAGTTAATTACTTAATTTATAATTTGTTTTAACAACTTTAATTATTGAATCTTGTGGCTCTTCACTTGGGAAACAATTAATAATCCTATATTTTCCTCCTTTTTTATCAGTCTCAACAACTGTAAATTCAACGTATTTACCAATTCCATCTCTTAAATCCTTCACTTCAGTATTTATTATCTCTTCTTTATCATTTTCGATGATACGAGATTTACCTCCGCAACTTAACAAAGCATTCTCCTCAGTGAGAAAAAAATCTTTGTCATTACTGCAAGAAGATAGGAAAGATAAAGAGACTATTATTAGTATAAAATTTTTCATAATCAACTTTTTGTGCTTAACTACATTATCAATAAAGCATATTAAATATATAGTTAAACCCCTACCAAATTAAAAATTTAATTCATAATATCAGAACAATAAATAGAAATTATGTTAGAAAGCAATACACGATGCATTTAGAAAATCTTTATAAATATTTTGCCAGTGTATAATCCTTTGTTCAAGTCTATTAGGCGGACCAAGTTTAAAATTTTCCAGATAAGACTTATGAACTGATTCGACAATAACTTTATCTTCTCCAAGAAACTCTAATATACTTTTTTTCCAATTTTCTAAATCATTTTTACATAAAGAAGTAGATGCTAATTTAATTTCAATAATACACTGATCAATATTTTTAGGAAGATAATTTATTAAAACAAGCCCTTTACCAGGCCAGATTATTAGATGGGTCCATGGGAGTAATCCAAAGGTATATAGATTTCCTTCACTACTAAGAGGGGTAACAAGTAGATTACAAAATTCACTGAAGAAATATCTGTAGTTTTTAATTGGACCTTGTTCTTTATGTAGGGTATCTTTATGAGCTATTGCTACATGATAATCATCCAGTGTATTATCATGGGCAATTTTCCAATTACAATTTAAGGTTTCAGAAAACTCAGAAAAAATGCTGTAATTCATATCCCATTGATCATTACATTTTCTCCCAACAAGCTCAATTTGATCATCTATAGATATTGGTTTTTTGCTGAAATTAATCCAAATTAAAGGTCCATTTATTAAAGAGTTAACTTTTTCTAAAAAATAATCCTTTGTTTCTATTTTTGTTTCAAAATCGTACTTTAATGGCAAGGTTTTAAGATTGCCAAAACTATCAAAAGTCCAGCCATGGTAGGGACAAAAAATATTATTAGAAGGATTAAATTTTGTTTTTGGCAAACACAATTTTGACCCACGATGAGGGCATCTATTTTTAAAAACAGTTATTAAATTATTTTCTGAACGCGAGATTAATAATGATTGATTAAAGAATTTTTTTTCCAATATTTCGCCAGGTTTGATTTCTCCTATGAAAATCAATGGGTGCCAATAATTTTTTGAATAGTTATCTAATTCAAGTTCAAAAATTTTTTGGTCTTTATAAAGCCAAGTAGGCAAAAAACTAGTTGACATTATTTATTTTTTTTGGAGGCCTCTTAAAAAATCAGATAATTCATATCTTAATTTTGCAAAATCCGAATCAAGTTTCAATTTATCTAAATCTCCTTTTTGTAGATCTACCTTAACTTCTTTTATGATTCTTCCAGGATTAGGCGCCAAAATACATATTTGCTGAGAGAGAGCTAATGCTTCTTCAATATCATGGGTTATAAGTAAAACTGTCAATGAAGTTTTTTCCCATAATTCATAGAGAAATTTCTGCATAGATTCTCTTATCTGTAAGTCCAAGGCTCCAAAAGGTTCATCTAAAAGTAGAATTTTAGGGTTAGTCGCTAGAGCTCTTGCAATTGCAATCCTTTGTTGCATTCCTCCAGATAATTCTTTTGGATACTTATTTCCCGAATCCTGAAGACCTACTACTTCTAATAAATAAGATGTCCTATATTTTATTTCTTTCAAATTATAAGAATTTAAATTCATTCCAAATGCAATATTCTCAGATGCTGTGAGCCAAGGGAAAAGACTATATTTCTGAAAAACCATTCCTCTATCCAATCCCGGTCCACTAACTATTTTTCCATCTACTTTTACGTTCCCTTTAGATGGACTCTCAAGTCCAGCAATAATCCTCAATATAGTACTTTTACCTGATCCAGAACTCCCAACAAGAGTTTTAAATTCGCCAGAACTTATTGAAAAGCTTATTCCCTCAATTGCCTTTTTTCTATTTGAACCTTCCCCAAAATATTTTGAAATATTATTAACATCTAATTTCATTTAAACAGCCCATTTACATGTACGTCTAAGTAGCAATCTAAAACTCATATCCAAAGCAAATCCTATTAATCCAAGAATTATTAATTCTGCAAATATTTGATCTGTGCGAAAAAATCTTTGAGCCAGTTGAATCCTTTTACCTAATCCAACTTCTGCTGCAATTAACTCTGCAACAATTACTAAATTCCATGAAGTTGCGATATTAATTCTTAAAGTATCAATAATACTTGGCAATGAATATCTGGCTATTACTCTGATCAATAAATCTTTTGTATTACCTCCTAAAGTAAGCGTTGTTTCAATGAGTTCTTTGGGTACAAATTTTACTGAATCCATAACCATTAAAACATTAAAGTAAACAGTACCAATGAAAATTAATGCGATTTTTGGAGCCTCTTCTATTCCTAAATAAATAATAAGCAAAGGAGAAAAAGCAGCGGCAGGCATATACCTAAGCATCGCAATTAATGGTTCACATAACGCACAAAAAGAAGGGAAAGAACCCATTAAAATTCCTAAAGGAATTGAAAAAATTGTTGCAATTATAAAACCAGCAAATACCCTACCAGTACTTGCAAAAATATCTTCAAATAATATTCCACTTTCAGCCATATCCAAAAGAGAATAAAAGACTGCTAACGGTGATGGTAAAAACATTTCACTTACAAGTTTTAATTGACAAACTAATGTCCAAATTAAAAGGGGAAGCAAAAGTGAAGCTATTTGAAGAAATATTTTATTTAATTTTTTCGGTTCACTACCAAATGAAAAGAGGGATAAAAAATATTTATCCCTCTTGATTAATTTCGAACTAACCATTTTAATTTTGTATTAATTAACTGATGTTTTTAACGAACGAAGAGTCAAATAATTTACTCATATCTGGTTTTTCAGGAATAAATCCTACCTTGACCATAAAGTCTGCCATTTCTTTCGCTGCATAAGGCATATGTTTCATACCGAACCCATCACTAAAAGCTTCTAAATTTTCTTCCAAAGAAAAGAACCTTGTTCCACCTTTATATTGTTTGTATTCCCGTGTTGGTATCCCAGCTCGCTTTGCCATGATCTTTTCAGATTTTCTTGGATTTTTTTCCATGAATTCTCTTACATCCCACCATGTTTTCACAATTTTTTGAACATCATCTGGTCTTTCAGAAATCAAATCTCCGCTGACAGCTAATAAATCAGGGATTGCACCGGGATAATCTTTTGAACTAGCAATAACTCTTGCGCCAGGCCTCTTCATTGCGGTTCCTGTAAATGGAGGGAATGCACCAACTGCATCAACTTTTCCTGCTGCGAATGCAGTTGCAGCCTGATCAGTTGGAAGACCTTTAATAATGACATCATCTCGAGTTAATCCAACATCATTCAGAGCTAAAACAAGTAAAAAATCATCCACAACACCTTCTTCTACTGCTACTGTTTTACCTTTTAAATCAGCAACACTTTTAATTGATTTATCTGCAATTATTTGGTCATTCCCTGCAGAATTATCATTAACTAAAACAACTACTTCCCCTCCATTCTCTCCTGGCAAGAACGAAATAGTATCATTAAGAGTCTGCGAATTTCCATCAATTTTACCAGCAGCAAAAGTTTCCATGGATTGAACATATCCATCAAACCATTTCATCTGAACATTAACTCCATTTTTTTCAAACATTTTTTGATCAACAGCTATCGCCCAGGGCCACCATCCTGCCCAGTTACTGTATCCCAAAGTGATTGGTTCACCTTTTGGAGCTGCAGGACTTGATGGTGTACTTAATGAAATCGCTAATATTAGAGCCAGCAAAGAGGCAACAAAAACTCTCAATTTTTTAAACATTTTTGAAAAAAAATATTACGTAATATCAATACTCAAGAAAAAGCAAATCTAAAGTTGTAATGACTGATACTTTTAAGAGATTACTCTTACTTAATCAATATTAATTATTTTTAAATTTCAGAATCTTTTTACTAATCCAATCTTGCCATAAATCGAATCCAGATTTGGTTATCGAAGAAATTTCTATCACATCTGCCTTAGGGTTAGTTGAAGCTATGTTCGATTTTAATTCGTTAATATCAAAATTCAAATGGGGTAACAAATCAACCTTAGTTATCAAAATTAAATCTGCTTCTCTAAACATTATTGGATATTTTAAAGGTTTATCCTCACCTTCGGTAATACTTAAAAGTGCAATTTTAAAATGTTCTCCAATCTCAAATTCTGCAGGACAAACTAAATTTCCTACATTTTCCACTAACAAAATATCTAGTAAATCAGGATTTATTTTTTTTTCTAGTAATTTCAAACCTCCACTAACCATATTTGCATCGAGATGGCATGCTCTTCCAGTTGTAATTGGTACTACTGGAATATTTAATTTTTCTAACCTTGCCGCATCAAGATTAGTGGTCATATCACCCTCTAAAACGGCACTGTGAAATTTTTTTGAAAGATCTTCTAAAGTTATTTCAAGTAATCTCGTTTTTCCTGCACCTGGACTGCTCATTATGTTCAAGCAAAGCAAATTATAATTATTAAACTTAACTTTATTTTTCTCAGCTTGATGACTATTTTGATGAAGAATATTTAATTCAATTTTGTCTGAAATTGGTAAATGCATTTATACATGAAAATACGTTTTTATTCTAGATACTAAATTTCTACTTTTCTTTAAAATCAATAGATGCGATTTTTAATTCCCTGCCACTAATAATTTCCTCTAAATTAAAATTGCAACATGGAGATTTATATCCATTCTCTTTCTTTGGAAAATATAATCTATTGCATTTAGAGCATTTCCCTTCAAAAGGTATTGTCTCAATTGTAATCTCAGAGGAATCTAACCAAGAACCCAAGACTGCAGCATTAAAAGTATTAATTAATGATATTGGTTCTACGCAAGTAAATTCGCCAATCTTAAGATTAATCTTTTCAACAACTATTTTATTTTTATTTTTTTTCTCTGCCCACTCTTCCATGGAAAGAATAAGGCATTTTGTCATATCTACTTCATGCACAAAAATCTATCTCCATTTTTGATCAACTGACATATTGCATTTATCTGAAATCCATTCTGGTTTAGATTTTCTTGGGAGCTGACCACTTACTACAAGATGTGCAATTGAATCACAAATAACTCTAGTAGCTAATAAAGCTGTCATATCGCTTACATCATATGGAGGCGAAACCTCAACAAGCTCAATTCCACACACATTAACTTTTCTGATAATGTACTCCAAAAGTTTTAATGCCTCTCGAGGTAATAAACCCCCAGGTTCAGGCCAACCAGTTCCAGGGACAAATCCAGCATCAATACAATCTATATCAAAAGAAATATATACACAGTCAGTTCCATCCGTAGCTTTTTGAATTGCAAAATCAGCGGCCTCTTTTAATCCCATTTCACAGATATCAGTAACTGTTAAAACATTTGTACTTCGTTCCCTGCAAATTTTCACTCCTTCTCTTGGTACTTGCCAACCTCCAATTCCTAATTGAACAAGATTTTTTGCGGGTGCATTTTTCATATTAGTTGCATGAAACCATGGACAGGTATGCATTCTTTCATCTAAATCTGTTTCTTGAGTATCTACATGTCTATCAAAGTGAATGATCCCTACTTTTTTATCTCCTAAGTGGCGACAAACTCCTCTAACTGTCGGAAAACCTATTGAATGATCTCCACCTAAAATAATTGGGAATGCACCACTAGCAAAAATATGAGCAACCCCCTTTGAAATTTGATCAAAACTTTTTTCATTATTAGCTGGAATTGTAAAAATATCTCCTACATCACAAATAGTTATCTGCTCTCTCAGATCCACTCCCATTTCGTAATTGTAAGGAGTATACAGAGCAGAAATTTTTCTTATTCCTTGAGGTCCGAATCTTGTCCCAGGTCTATAAGTAGTTCCAGAATCATGAGGAACACCAACGATCGCAACATCATAATTTCCCACTTCATTTACATTTTCAACATATGGAGCTTTCATGAAAGTATTGATACCTGCAAAATGGGGTAATTCTCCTCTTGAAAATGTAGATATATTTCTATCGACAATACTTTTTGCTCCTTCTAAACCATATTCCTTCGCTCTGGCAACCTCAGTTTCCCATCCTTTCAAAGGTATTTTTGATTCTTTTTCTAAAGCATCCATTCCTTCACTGGGATGCTTCCTTATAAAGTTTTGATTTTTAGATGATTCAGTAGTCACAAATTTAAAATTCTTTTTACACTTATTTCAATATTGTCAATAAAAATAAAAATGAACCATAAACTTGCTTTAAAAGATTCTCATTTAAACATTGTTCAATCACTATTCGCAAAAATAAAATAAGTAACTCCATTTAAAAAGCCAGCTGACTTAAAATACACAAGTATTTAAAATATTTAATTACTCAATAAATGATATAAGACGTAATTAGTTAAAAAGTATTAGGTATTTTATTTTTCATATTTTCAATTTTATTGATTAATTCATCTAACCATTCTGTATTATTTGGCTCTTGTCTTTTATGGCTTTGACTTTTTTGAGTGCTCATAAATTTCTTACTTTTATATCTATTTAATATATCTTAAGAAATTAAAGGAATCAATAAGCATTATTACCAAATCGATTGATAAGACAAGCTTTAGTAGCATTTCAGACAAACCTGTCCATCACAAATTAACTAAGAAAATTATTAAGTATTTTCTACGATGTTTTTATTTGAAATTCTGATTTGAATTAGGAAAGGGTATAGATGTTCCTATGGAAAAATCATTTCTAAATTTCATTTATTGGATCTTAGTAAAGTCAGCTGAAAGTTACTACGGAGATTCATTAAAAACAGAAGTACCATATACACCTTATTTTTAGTTTTGTTAGACTTTAACTTTTAATATTAGATCTCTAATTTGAGATCTATTAGTTTGGAATTAATTTATCAAAAAACACAATATGGGTTACTTATAGATTCACTACAGAATAATCTCTTACGTTGAATTTCTTTTACTGTATGTGAATAAATTTTATCGGTAAGGATCGCTCCAAAATTAACTAAAACTATAATTAGAAGAAGTAGCTCAATTGCGAGGTTGGTCATAAAATTAACCTCCTTCAATTTATATAAAAAACCTATAACCTCAGAATAGGTATTGAAAAGAATTTAAATTCCTATTTTTAGCCATCTAGATTCTCTGGTAATAGTCTAGGTTCGCAATTTTCTACGCATTCTTCTAAGGACTTTTCAGAATTGCTATTAATTTCGCAACTACGAAGACAATCATAAAAGGCATACTTGGGATCTAATTCATTTTTGAATTGTTTATTTCTAAATGTATTCATGATCAAACTCCCTTTGATTTTTTTTCAAGTTGATTAATTAATTTATCCAACCAAAGAGTGTTATTGATCTTTTTTGTGTTTTTAAAGTATTTCGTTTTGTAAGTACTCATGAAGTGAAACCTCCAATCAGTGGATCTAATTTAAAGGTGATGATTCAAATTTCCTAGAGCAAAAATACTGATTATCAATATAGTGAAATATTTAAAACGTCCTAATTTATGTTTTATATTTTAGGTATTACAACTCTTGATTCTTGTATATAACTCGTACTAAATAATTTCTAAAAAGAATGTTGATTATGACTTACAGAAATCTAATTAAAAATAAAATTAAACATGTATTTGGTAGTTTGTTTGATTCGTTATCAATTGAGAGAAAACTAACTGATGTTCAAATGGAATGTATGCAATTCGGTATTTGTGATTATGCTCCAAGAAAAGTTGAGGAAGTTCCCTTTTTTCATTATTAATTTGAATCCATTTTAAAGTAAGGGTAATTAGCTCCTCCTCACCCAATCAGGAGATCCACTAAACCAATCAGCAAGATCATCATTTTTGGGATCAAAATGATTTTCAGTTTCTAAGCCATCAAGGCCTAGATTCTGGATGAGTCCATTTATTCCATCTGATTTTTGCTTGCCATATCTCCTCAAGCTATTAGCTTTCTTAAGCCATGTCCATATAGTTGAATTATGTTTTGCGAGCTTTTCTAAATAAATTCTTTCTTCCAATGCTACAGGCTCATCTAATGAAATCCTCTTTACAATATCCTTAATTTTTAAACGAGTCTTGTTGGTTAGAAACATATTCATAAAAGAAGTTAATGATTTATAAAAGTTTTTTTTATGAATGTCTTGTCAATCTTTATTTCAAGAAAAAGTATTTTTTAGAGGCTTTTCAAGGACAAATATATGTATTTAGCAACAGGTACATTTATTTGGTAAAAAAGACTACTTAATAAGATTTATATAACTTATACATAAACAACTCCTATATAAGTTTCTCTACTTAATTTAAGATTTAATTTATAAAATTGAATAAGGAAATTTTACATTTACAATAAATCTAAACTAAGAGGAACATAACCCTCTTTTTTCTGACAAAAACTTTTTATTTAATAACTAATGAAAGGTCAATGGACAAAAGTTTATAGTGGTGATATACCTCTTAGATCTTGGTGGGTAGATTCAGGTAGTGACTGTAAATACATATCTATAGTTTTACCAGAGGTGTTTGGGATAAATCACTGGATAAGATGTTTTTCTGAAAAATTAGCCTCACAAAATGTACCTGTATTAGCATTACCTCTTTACGGAAGAACAGCTCCAAAATTAGATTTGGGATATAGCGAAAAAGAATTGAAATTAGGAAGGCACCATAAAAATTCAACCACTTTTAAACATATTATCGAAGACGTTTCTGCAGCCATAAATTGGGTGCAAGAAAAATATCCAAAAAAGAAAATCTCAATTATTGGATTTTGTTTTGGGGGTCATGCAGCACTTATAGCTTCTTCGTTAAAAGGCATAGAAAGTACATTTTGTTTTTATGGGGCTGGGGTCATAGGACCAAGAACCGATACTAATTTTGCTCCTATAGACTTGCTTGAAAAAGTTTCTGGAAAATTAAATTTCATTTGTGGTTCTTTAGATGATTTAATTCCCTTACAAGATAGAGTAGAAATTAAAAAAAGATTTAAAAAACTAGATCCTTTAGAAGAGAGATTTATTTATGTCGAAGTTAAAGGAGCTGATCATGGTTTTATGTGCGAGGAAAGAGAATCCTTCGATAAGGATGCATCATCAATTGGTTGGAATTTATTGATGAAAGAATTAAATGAATAAATTTCATGAGAATGACTTTGATCAGTGTCTGTACTAATAATTTATAAAAATTCAATACCTTTATAAAAACTTTTAAAAAATGGTTTTAGATTAAATCACTTGAAAAGTTAAATCAAGTACTGTCAAAAATGAAAAAAATAAATACTATAAGTCTAAATAATTTTCTAGAAATTCAAATTTATGATGAAAAATTTTTTAATAGCATTTGTTTTTGCATTAATGCTTATCAACCCTAATATTTCTATAGCTGCAGAATCTCCCGTTGATGTACAAGAAGTCTTTGTAGGTTCTGAGACTATGGATGGAGATGCTCTTAAATACCCAAAAGGAAAAGCAGAAATAAGATTACAAAGAGTCGAGTTGGCTGAAGGAGGAATAGTTCCACTCCACTCTCATCCAATTCCTTTATTAGGCAATGTTGAGCAAGGGACAATAGTTGTCAAAAGACAAGGGATGGAAGATCTTATCTATACAGCAGGTGATACTTTTATAGTTGGTCCAAAGACACCAAAACATACAATGGGTAATGCAAAAACTGATAACGCAATAGTTTGGTTCGCAGCAATTGGAGCACAAGATGTTCCAATTTTAATTCCCGCTGAAGGATAAATTTTAATCTAAATCAATTTTTTTGATTTACATTCAAACTAAAATGAGGAGCAGTTAGCTCCTTTTTTTATGACTACTCAAAATTTTATGAATGTTGTTCGATTTAAATTAAAGTCAGATTGTATCGATCAGTATTTTGAAGTAATAGATAAAACAAGTTTTGAGGGGATGACTCAAAGATATATCGCAAAAACTGGAGATTATGATTACTGTTTTGTTGGGATCTGGAAAAATGCAGAAGCTATTGCAGCTCAAAGACCAGCTATGATTGCTCATCTTGATGAGGTTAGAGGATTTATGGAAGAGTTATCTCCTGAACTTGGAGTTACCGATCCCGTTTCAGGAAATATTGTTTCTAAAGTTGGTTATCATGATTGACAGTCGATCTAAACTAAGGGGCAAATAGCTCCTTTTTTTCTAGTATGAAGTTAAAAAATATTTTAAAAACTACTGGGATTCTTCATATCCTATTGGGATTATTAATTATTTTCCTACTTATTTTTTCTGTGGAAACTATCGCAGGCAACGCTTCAAGTGAAACATTGCTTCTTGTAAGAGGGACTGCAGATGTTGTAGCAGCTAGTAATTTAGGGATAGGTTTCCTATTGATTATTTGCAGCTCTATCAAAGATAAGAAATCTTTAAAAAAAGTTTTAACAGGTGAACTAGCTTTAATGGCTAGTTTATTAGCAGTAGCTTTATTCAATACTTTTAATGCGGGAACAATTGTTGATGGAGGTCCTCCACCTCCTTTTTGGGTTATTTTAATAGTGAATCCTATATTATGTACTTATGGATTAATTAAAAGGAAAAACTGACTGATATGACTGACCTTAATTATTGGCTAATGAACCATGTGCCAATAGTTATACCAGGGGCTTTCAAAAATCAAATAAATTCCGTCCACACCTCGTCCACACTTTTCACGATTGACAGTCTATCGACAATAAGGAGCAATTAGCTCCTTTTTTAATAGCAAAGTACGCTATCCGCTTTAATTGATTCTTCAACTAGAACATCTGGCATAACAAACTCTGCAGTATATCCATCTAGAAGCTTCTCATCGTAACCCCTAGATTTAGCAGACATTCCTGAGACATATATGGTAATTTTTGAACTCTTTAAATTTTGAAGATGTTCGTATAAATCTCCAGTACCTTGACCAACTATTTCACCAGCTTTTTTGCAATTTAATATTTGTACTCCGTCTCCTGCTAGAAAAAGTGTTACTTTATGATCGTTTTTTTCTGCAGTAAGGGCAATCAATAAACCTAAAGTTATTTTCTTTTTGGATTCTAAACCGCTGTAAATATTTACTAAAACTGTATTGTCGGTAATGATAGACATTTAATCCTCCCAAAATTTTTTTATATCCTAAATAAAATCTATTTTCATTAGCTGTTTTTTTATGAAACGCTTACTACTTGCACCTCTTTCTAATTGGCAGATGGCTATTAAGTATTAAAAATAGTTCCTAAATATAGGAGTCTTCTTCCAACCTTTTTCCATAAATGATTGCGAATTCTAGATTTATACACCTCGATTTTTTGCAAATTTTCTTGCTTTTTCCTTATTTTTTCGTAAGTATGCGTATATAGGCTCTAATTTGCTCTAAAAAACTGTCACATGGGGGTTTACGATTATGGAAATTCCAGACGAAATGTTGAAAGAAATTAGAGAAAGTGGATACGATCAAGAGCTCGTATATAACTACATAAGAGAACTATTAAACAGCGATAAACAAATTAATGAAAATAACAATCTAGAGCTTATAGACAATTACTTATTAGACAAAGATCTACAAGAACCTGCTGCTGAGATACAGATGGCAGCAGAGCTTATAGACAATTACTTATTAGATAAAAGATTTATGAGAGAGCTTGAAGATGATAAAGAATATGATGCTGCTTAATTAGATAAAGTACCTATTTTTTCCTATTTATTTAAAGGTTATTCTATTGAGCAAATAACAGGATTAAAACAATGCTGAAACTTGCAATCATTTTTTTACCAATTTTATTTGCAGTTATTTGGGCTGCTTTTATAGGGTTAAGAATAAATAAAGTAGAAACTAGAGATGGAAAAAGAAAATTAATTAATTACTAATTGATTGACATTCGATCTAACATAGAAGGATAAAACCTTCTTTTACATGAATACCTTAATAGTTTCTACTTTTGATTGTTCTTTTGAAGATTTCGATAAATTTGTAGCCGATTTCCATGAAAAGGAGGGACATCGATATGTTGAAGAATATGAACTCATCAAGGTAAATGAACATAAAAGTCACTTGATACTTAAAGTCAAAGATTTAGAAGGATTTGCTGCTGCTACAAGTACTCCAGAGATGAAAGATTGGGATAAAAAAAATGGTTATAAAGATATTTGCTATTCACTAACTCCAGTTGAATAATGAGTTCTAAATGGGATGACACTTCTTGGCAGAAAGACTTCTTGAACATGAAGTCACATTCTCCCTCAGATGCAAAACTCCTAATGGGAGGTGTAAAAGGATTGAAAGATGCATGGCGTTTAGGTGTTCTGCACGTTGAATATGAGAACCTGAAGAAAAAACAAATACGACAAGATCAACAGCAACAATAGGCTCTATAAAAAGAGGTAAATTGCTAAAGAATTATTCCTAACTAAGATTTAACCCATCCCACTCTTCACTTTCCTAAATAGGGACTTTGATGGATAATAAATTTATACCCAAAAAAGTTTGGTTAACACGTCATCCAAGCCTTAAGAATCACCGAGATCCCCTAATATGACTGAAGAAAAGTTTTGGCTAATGAAAAGTGAGCGCGTCTAGCTATTACTGGGATTTCAGGGAATCGTAATTTTTTACTCAAACTTTACTCAAACTTTTAAAGACTAAAAAACTAACCGATATTGAGTTCGGTTCGAAGTAAGAAAACCCTGAAACTATTAATCTCTTTTGATGAATAGTCTTCAAATGACAAAGACACAAAGCACAAAAACTACATTAAGTAGCAAGCTAAGTGTCTTGGAAGTAATCTGCATTAATTAAAAAGGTTTTTGTACTCGTGTGTAGGAGTGCGGGGTTAACCTTGAAACCGCTAGGCTCAAGTCCTTACGAAAAGGACAAGTCCTTAGACCACTTATACCTAAGAAACACACTCATCACAAGTAAAAATAACTTGATTGACAGTCGATCTAAACTTAGAGGGATAAAACCCTCTTTTTTTGATGAGAAACAAATTTAAAAGATCAGCTTTTTTTGATATGTCTGATGACCTTTTCTATCGAATATCATTAATAGGATTTTTAGTTGTTTTTAGCTCAATGGTATTTTTCCTAACGAAATATAGAGAAAAAAAAGTTAATAATATAAGCCAGATTTCCATAACTGAACAAATTTAATTTTTAAAGCAGTAATGCAAAGATTTATAATTTCACCGTTATTTGCTTTATCTAGGTTTTTTATAAATATTTACGGAATATTTTTAAAGTTTTTTCTTCAATTAAATGGTGGTTATTGGTCAAGAATTGGTTTAGCCGAAAATATTACAGAGGAAAGAATAAAAAAAAGAAGATTTTATATCCTGCCTTTTTATATTCTTCTAGCTTTATTGTTTGGATTACTATCTGTTCTATATTGGTATTTTGTTATTCTCCATGTGCCACTTTCAATAGAAAGATATTTAAGTCCATTGAATAACAATATTGCTTTAATAATTGCTTTTGCTACTTTCTTTGGTTGGCTTTATATTCTTTGTAAAACAAACAAATAAAATGCTTACTAAGAGATGATGTGGTCCGCGGATTAAAGATTTAATTAATCATGATTAAATCATTCTTAAGGATTCATGCCAAATATTTATGACCGATTACCTTATAAATACGACAGTTCTGGTGATCGACTCGTCCAAGGTTGACCAACTAGATCTTCACTAATCCATGGTCTGCAACACCAAGGTATATTAACTCATCTAACCTTTACGGTAAGAAAGTTAAGTGATCAGAAATTAATCTTTCGGGATTAATTCAGAACTATCTAAAAAATAAAGTAGTTTGTAAAGCATGAAGAAGTGAGTAATCACTTTTACATTCAAAACTAATTTCTAAGAAAATTCTTAATCTGATTATTAAACAGATCTCCTTTCTGTCGTCACCATTAAAAAAAGACCTTTAAAAGGGTCTTTTTTTTATGTTTTAAATTTTATTTATTTACTGTTAATCCACAAATAATTAAATATTTTTATCTCGCTCTTTCGCGATCAGTTAATGCTTTTTCAAAAGTAAAAAAGAAAGTACAGATGCTATTCAATGCAACCAACAAAAGAACTACTGATCTTCCATGTTGATTTAATTGAAGTGATCTTTGAGTCATACTTTTAATAATCTTCATTGTAATCGGATGGACTACCAGTTAAAGAACAAACAACTGATTCCTCTTTTTTCATTTCTTTTATTTCCATTATTGGTCTGCCCATTTTCTTAAGAACATCTATATCTTCTTTAGTCTGACAGCGAGCAATTATGTTTCCTTTTTGATCAAAGCAACTGTAGTAAGTCATTTTATTAAATGCAATTTAAAGTTCATGGTTGATTTCAGTTGCAGCAACGCAACCGACTCATGACAACCATATTTCTAATTTAGGTCAGCCATAGATTTAAATGGCTAAAAAAACATACCTCTTTCCGTACCTAAATGTTCCTCAACCCGCACACATTAGATACGCAGTGTTTTAGTCAAATCAATTAGAACAAAGAGGTAGTTAAACGAATATACAAAGGAGAATTTATGAGTGGAGATTTTGAGACTCTTGAAATTAATCAACCAAAAATTAAATATTTAAAACCAGAAGATAATACAGAATGGTTAGACAAATTAATTAATAATATTGAGGACATCAAGAAGAAGATATCAAAAAATTCTTAGAAATTTAAGAAAGAAACTTTTTTATTTGATCTTTAGTTTTAATGAAAAGAAATTCAAAAAAGAATTTAAATTTTGTATTTAAGGTAACCGCTTTTTTGTGAGCATTATTCAGAATAAGAGTCCGACTATTTTTTATGCAAAAAAATTTAGATGAAAATTCTTATGAAAAAAGAATTGAAAATATAGAAAAAGGAAAATCTTATTTAAAAAATAATGGATTTTTTAAATCAAAATCTAATCTATTCGAAGACATACAAAGATTTATCTATAAAAGGTAATTTAAAAAATATTTTTTACTTTGATTAATTAAATCTCTCCATAAGCAAGCCATCACATAAAAGAAAGAAAGACTTGAAAAGGTTAGGAGAAAAAAAGAATGGGTCAATTTTCTATAACTAAATTAGACCAAACAATCCTGCAGTAAAACCAACAGCCGAAAAGAATGTGAACTCAATCAAATCTCTTGGGGCAGAGTTCATAAATAAACCGATTTGAGTCATGATTTTATGACTTGAGAGAATCTCTTAAATCAAACTTTTCAGCTTTTTCAATTTGACACTCAGTATCATCTTCAGCACATTTGATTTCAGCTTTTTTGTTTATGTGGCTACTACAACCGCCTGCTATGACTGGTAAACCGGTCGTAGCCGTAAAACCAGTTAAACATGCAAAAGCTATATAAGGAAAAAGTCTTTTCATTTAATTGTTACTTTATGTAAACTTATTATGTTACATAAAAAGCTCAAGTGTGAGTAGCTGATAATTCGCGTGCACCCCATACCAATCATCTAAAGTGATTTAGCAAACCTATGGGTTTTATAATTATCTGAGTATTTTTACTTATATGTTGAGTTGAAGACTTTAAATAATTAATGTTTGTTTTGGGTTTATATATAAGTCATGGATAAAGAACATTTAATTGATTTAATATCTAATAGCATTATTTCTGAGATTAAAGATCTCGAAATTAATGAGGAAAAATTGATTGCAAATAATTATTTAAATAATCTGAATTTAAATCAGCTTAGAATAATTTCTAAAGAATTTATTTTGTAATTTTTATTGAATATTTATTTAAATAAATGAGATTTTCTTTACTATCATTTGAATTTTAATAAGTTAATACCTTTTAATATGAATGATTCAGAAGAATTTAAACCTAGCCTTAAACAAATAAATGAGGATATCAGACCTACATGGGAAGATATCAAAAAACAATCAGAAGTTTTAGTTAACAAACTTGGTTGCCCTAGATCATTTGTAGGAGGGATGCTTCATGCAATAGCAAGCGACTTCTCTGATATGAAAACTTGGGAATAAATGAAAAACTTATTACTTACACCACTTTTCAAACTATTCAAAAAAAGCACTTTCCTCTTATCACTAAATCAAAACTCGTGCCCTGTTTTAGATGCTGAAGACATAAAAAAGCAAGAACAGAAAGAAGCTATTGAAAGGTTGTACCCGTAATCTTTTAACAGAAATGTATCAGATCATATATGCGATGCAGCACGGTCCTATGCACCCCCATGCCACCCATTACTTTCCTAAATTGTGACTTTGATGGATAATAAAAATATAAAAAAAATCTGATTCTAGCAAAATTCTAGCAGATAAATTCCTCCAATTCCCTTGATATGACTGAAGAAAATTTTTGGCAAATGAAAAACATATAGGATGCAAAAAACCATTCATATATAGAGGGTTTTAATTTTTATCAAAAATTCTATTCGAACCTCATTCGAACTTTTAAGGTACTGATCTTCAATCTAATTATTAAAAAATTAGTATTCAATTAAATCTCAAATTAATAAGTATTTAATAAATTTTAGTTATAATTCAGGCTTCTCTTCTTCAACTGGTTTCTCTTCTGCAACTGGTTTCTCTTCTTCAACAGGCTTCTCTTCTTCAACTGGCTTCTCTTCTTCAACTGGTTTCTCTTCTTCAACAGGCTTCTCTTCTTCAACTGGCTTCTCTTCTTCAACTGGTTTCTCTTCTGCAACTGGTTTCTCTTCTGCAACTGGTTTCTCTTCTTCAACTGGCATCTCTTCTTCAACTGGTTTCTCTTCTTCAACTGGCTTCTCTTCTTCAACTGGCATCTCTTCTGCAACTGGTTTCTCTTCTTCAACTGGCTTCTCTTCTTCAACTGGCTTCTCTTCTTCTTCAGAAAATCTTCTTTTTAAAAATTCAGAAATTTTTTGGAAAAGATCCTTTAGGAATTCAAAAATTTTATACAGAATGTTTTTCATAAATAAAATTCCCTATTAGTTTTACGAGATAAAACTTAAACAAAATTAAACACATATTTCTTTTCAAAGCATTCCGAAAAAATACTTAATTCTTTTTTTAGAAAAAAATATTTTTGAAATTATCTTGGATGTCACATCTAAGAGCTGACTTGCAGTTCAATTTTTCATTTGCTAAAAAGATAGAGCGGGCTAAAGTCCAATGCTCCACGAGGATTTAGTCCGCTGCCGAAAGGTGAATCTATCCTAATTCAAGTAACTTTCTGCTAGTTTTGATAAATATATTGATTACTTGATAAATACTTTTTGTATATTGCTATTACAAAACTAATAAGGTTATCTAGATTAGTTACTAAATCCTCGTGGAGAAAGCTTTAGTTAACTTCTTTTACTGGTTACTAATAAAATCAGCTATATCAAATTATGGTGAGTCATTGGTTCCAGTAGAAGTTCCATCTAATTCAACCAAACCTTTTTCTTAATTTCTAATGGCAGGTATTAAATACTTTAATCAAAAGCTTAGTTAAACTACCTTTTTTATTTTAAAACTAGAATTAATACTCCAAAAATTAAAGTAGAGGCAACAAATCCAACACCAACTAATCCAGCAATTATTCCAGTATTAAGATAGACCTTTACTGTTGCTAATTCCTTCCCTTCTCCAATAGTCCTCATATTTTAAATTTCTTTTTTGATAATCTAATGCGTTCATGTTCTTATCGAGTATGGCAAAAGGAGAATTAGTAAATTTCATGGCATAACACCTCTAAAAAAAATAGTTTATTGAATATTTAATAGATATGAGATTTTATTTATCTCAAGTAACTAGATCCTCTATAAGTAAGCTTTATTGTTTTCTCTTCTTGGCTCTTGCAATATACGAAAGATTTGCCGTTAAAATACATGTTTACCATTATGCAGCTCCTGGTCTTGATCAAGTCCCCGTCCTATGGCTTGATTCGTACTGCGGTCTATCTAATAGTAGATCGGACGATTTGGTAGCATTTACTACACTTTATTTATAGAGTATTTATACTCAGTTGTCAACCCTTAAGATTAAAATTCTCAGTCGCAATAGACTAAACAATGCTGATTAGTTGGATGTTCTCTACATTCCCTCTTCCAATAGTCTTCAAATAAATGGTTATCTCTATCAAGATTTCTTGTTATTTCTTCCATTCTGTTTCCAGCATAATTAAATGCTTTTAGGTATCTTGGAAGGATTGTGAATTGATTGAATAGTTTCATTTAGACCTCCTAGATCTATACTTATATTGTCCTCCTATAGCCTTGAAATTTATAGGTCGGTTTGAGGAACTATTAGGTACGGGAAGAGGTATATATTTTGAATCAAAAAATACTAAAGCAGTCCTAAAATTAATACATGGTTGTCATGAGGCAGTTGCAGGGATACAACTGAAGCCAACCATAAATTATTAGAGATCAATTCAAGATTTAAAACACACTCATTATTTAAAAAGAAATCTTCTCCACTTTAGATAAAACTAAAATAAATCAGGATTTGAAAACAATGTAATCATAGATACCAACAGGTATTTAGCTAATTGATTATATATTTAACACACGAGTTAACCCGTTCCAATTTGTTGACTCTGAGGTTTTACCGTTGATTCCTTATCTTCTGAAAGTTGTTCCTTGCAGCTTTAGATTAAAAAACGGTCTTTATTTAATCTAAACCATGCAAAAGAAAATCGTAAAAAAATATGCTGAATTAATGCATCAGGCGCAACAAGCTACTGGAAGAAAAGAAGCAGTTGGACTAATACATAAAGCAGCAAAGTTAAAAACTAAATTTGATAATTACGAGATGATGTGATCATCTACAAAGCAATTTTCCCAAATAAGAATGTCATTCTTAAATAAATTCTCGATTAAAGATATCATTCTCTCAAGCAAAGAGGCATATCAAAAGGAACTCAAGAACAACGGTGTGGGTTCACAAATAGGAAGGTCATTATTTAATAAATTTTCAATTAAAGATATCATTCTCTCAAGCAAAGAGGCATATCAAAAAGAACTCAAGAACAACGGTGCGGGTTCACAAATAGGTAAGTCATTATTTAATAAATTCTCGATTAAAGATTTCATTCTCTCAAGCAAAGAGGCATATCAAAAAGAACTCAAGAACAACGGTGTGGGTTCACAAATAGGTAAGTCATTATTTAATAAATTCTCGATTAAGGATTTTTCCTTCAATATTTCCAACAGATAAGCGTAATTTATAAAGGGGTACCGTCATGATATATAGAGGAAAGGGGTACACTTTCCTAAATAGAAACTTTGATGGATAATAAATTCATATTCAAAGAAGTTACCCAAACTTTACTCAAACCCTATATATTCGCCGAGATCCTATGGTACAACAGGAACCTAGCTACTGGCTAATGAAGTGGGTACTTGATGCTAAAAACTAAAGCCTTCCAAATCCCTTAATTCTTTTTTCTGTTTTATATCCTGCTTGTACGAATTGAGTATTATCAGTCCCGACATCATAAAGAGTATAATTTTTTCCTGCCCCAATACCAATAACAGCTTTTTGAGGAACTTTCTGCTCTTTCTTACGATTTCCATTTAAATCTTCTACTTCAGAATTAACAATCCCCTCTGTCAATTCCAAGTGAAACTGTTGTTTACTTCTTGCAGTAAATAATCTGTTTACCTGAAGACGTGTAAGTCTATCAAGGAGTGTCAGTGGCGGCGTATCTAGTGTTAAATTTTCGCCAACATCTTTTGAGCTTCCGTGAATCAAACCACAATCAAGTTCAACAAATCCAAATTGAAGTGCTGCTATCCAATCAAGAAATGATTTGTCTACAGCATTCGTAAGAGACTTAACTACTTCTTCACCCTTATTTATTCTCAAAGCTTCAGCTCTTTGATCACCACGGTAACCACTTTCCAAGAGGATTTGTTCTTCCCACCAACCATATATGCACCATGGTTGTAAATCATTACTTTTTGGATTAATTAACCTATGGAGAAGCCTATTACAGTTTTTTTCAGGACCTATCATATCCCCCAAAACAAAAAGAGTTATATTACCAGGAGTTTTTTTTAAGTCTTTTTTGAATAAGTTCATAAGTATCTAGATCCCCTTTAAGACCACTTACGAGTGCCCAGCGTTCTATCATCTTTCACAAACATGAGATGCATCTTCAGCTTGTTCTGCAAATTCGAATCCATTTTTTAAACGCCATGCAAAAATCGGAGGAAGACCGGCATCTATTATTGCTTTACAAGTAAGTTCAATATCATATTCCACTTCTCTAATTTTTACTTCATTAGTGACATCGTTATAAACAACATAAGTAGCTTTAGTTCCTCCATGTCTTGGCTCTCCAACTGAACCTGCATTTACTATTCTTCGCATCGGCAATTGAATTTCTTTTTCTTGAGTATCTTTGGGAACAGCATTTTTGATCTTTACAGCAATTGAACCATCTGCTAATTCGCGAATATAAGGTTGGTGAGTATGACCACAAAATAGAATCTCTGCTCTGGCATTTTCAACTCTCTCAAGAGCTGCGAATGCATCCATATCGGGTAGAAGATATTCATGTTGACTATTAGGACTACCATGAACAAAAAGACACTTATCTTTACGTATTGAGTAGGGTAGATTAGCTAGATAATCCTTATTTTCTGTAGTTAATTTATCTGTAGTCCATTGATGAGCAAAATGACCTCTTTTTTCAGCAAGCTGAGAAGGATAACTACAATCGCAAGCATCTAATCCATCAACAACGTCTTCGTCCCAACATCCCTGACAAGTAGGAATTTCTTTATCTCTTATTAACTCAATAACCTTATTAGGTTGAGGACCATAACCCACTAGATCTCCAAGACAGGTAATATTTGTAATTCCTTGGAGTTCAATATCTTTTAAGACAGCCTCTACTGCAGGTAGATTTGCATGTAAACATGAGATGACAGCTTGATTCATTTTTAAGTTAACGGCGAGCAGTTTGTAATTGTGAATTTCTAAGTGAAGTTTGATGATGATCTAGTACAGCATCATTAAGAAGGCAATTATGAATCGTTGCTTTTATTGACTCGAAGTTTAAATTTTTCCCTTGTATAACAATTTCAGAACATCTTTCTGGTCTTCCATTAAGAGGGGCAACTTGGTTTAATGTTTGATATTGAGATCCTTGCTGACTGACTATCCAATTAAACAAGATGTAACGCCCATCAGGTAAGTTCATTAATGCTTTTGCTCTATATACATC
The DNA here is from genome assembly GCA_002026005.1 of Prochlorococcus sp. HOT208_60m_808M21. Lineage (GTDB taxonomy): Bacteria > Cyanobacteriota > Cyanobacteriia > PCC-6307 > Cyanobiaceae > Prochlorococcus_A. The sequence continues at coordinate 3,149 of MWOX01000151.1, read as the reverse complement.
CCCATAAGCACCATTAACTAATTCAAACCAAAAAGTATTCAAGCTTGCAGGATCCCAAATATGCTTTTGAAGATCAAGGCTTATTGATTCAATTTCTCTAAAATCTAAAGTATCTTTAATTGATAATTCTGGATCTCTACCAAAATGAAGATATCTATTTGGCTGGAGATTATATTTTTCAAGTTCATTAATAATTCTCAGATCAACTCCATTAATACCCTGAGATTTAGGTGTAAAAAATTGTGGAAATTCAATAATAATTAAAATGTTTTCTTTATCTTTCTCTGATATTGAGTTTGAAATAGATAAGTCTAATAAGTTAGGAATTTGATCTTTCAAAAAAGCAAAATCAATTTTTGAATTTATTGCTTGCTCTAAATTAATTTCGGAATATCCTCCTAGACGTAAGTAACCACAATTACCAGAATAATTCTTAAAAGTATTTAGTATCCAATTTGTCTTACCGCATCCTGGCGAACCTGATATTAAACAGACTTGACTCATAAAAAAATACTACCTAATGTATAAAATTTACACCAATATGAAAATGAAAATCATTTCTGTTTTCGATTTTAAATATTTATTTTTTGATTTAAGTGATAAAAACATTAATATTTAGAGAATTAATTACTCCATACCAACCATCACTTTCCTAAATAGATAATTTGATGGATAATTAACCTAGATTTGAACGTTTTTAATATTCTGTTCACACACCGTTCACACATTGTAATTTTCTTCTAAATTATTGATATGACTGAAATAAACTACTGGCTAATGAAGAGTGAGCCTGATGCTTACAGTATAGATACTTTAAAACATGATGGTGCAACTTTATGGGACGGAATAAGAAATTATCAAGCTCGAAATTTTATGAGAAAAATGAATAAAGGAGATAAAGTTTTTTTCTATCATTCGAACTGTAAACCCCCAGGTATTGTGGGACTTATGGAGGTAATAGATCTAAATATTGTTGATCCCACTCAATTTGATAAAGATTCCAAATATTTTGATCCAAAATCGAAATCTGATAATCCGAGATGGGATTGTGTAAAAGTAAAATACATTTCTAAATCAACTAAGATTTTAAGTCTACCTGAATTAAAGATTTTATTTAATGAGGAAGAGTTATTAGTCGTAAAAAAAGGAAATAGGTTATCTATATTACCTGTCAGAAATGATATTGCAAAAATACTACTAGAAAAAATATAAAAAATTTTTAATCCTTAAAATTCATTGAAAACATATTGCCAATATAAAGTCTCGTTAAATCCCTATTTTGAAATCCTTTTTGCATCAAAAACCCTGCTATGGCGGCTTGTAGTATTCTATATTGATCCCAGTTAGGATGATCCTCAACGAATTCTTTCATAGCCTTTTGAAGATTTTCTTGAAGTTCACATTTGAAACTTATTACTTCATCATTATGATTTAACACTTTTGAATTTTCGTTGTAATTTAACTCTTGCATATTGAAAAACTTTACTGAAATTTAAATGTACAAGATGTAGTTTTCTCCAAAATTTCTGAATCGTCAACAAGCATTATTAAGAGACAGTCTCAGGTTATAGAATAATGAGAATCCAGTAATAAATAAGGAAGTCATGGAAATTAATTTTGTAAATTTAAATCTTACTTAAATATAAAGATTTATATAAAATCAGAAGTTTTCCACATGCTTTAGATAATCAGATATTTTTTTTTTAAATACTGTGGAAAAGTTGTGAAAAATTTTTTTTGCGAAGGGGAATTTTTTTCTAAAATTTCCAATTTTATTTATCTTTTAATCCATTGATTCCCACATGTTTTTTATTTCATAAAATAAATTTTGTGCTATTGGTATCGGCCAATACATTTCGAAGGATCTAGTTTGGTCTTGACTTTCAAAAACAAACCTTAAACTCCATTCTTTTTTTTTTTCCTTCTAAGTGAATATACCAAGGTAATTGTTCTAATTCAAAAGTAATAGATTCTTCATCCATTAGTTCATCTTTGATAACTAATAGTTGTTCATTAATTCTTAAGAGTAGAAAGTACAGTGAATTGAATTCACTTTTTTGTAACTCGATTGACCAATTGTCTACACCAATCAAAAAGCAAAATTTGCCTTTTTTTAAATCTCTAAGTAATCTCCATCTTTTTTTGTCTTTTACCAAAATTAGCCTGGAAGTAAATCTGGTTGATCTTGCTCATCACTTAGTTCAATAATTGACCTTTGAACGGGTTTAATAGTTGATTCTTCTAATAAGCCATCAAAATCATCAAAACGTCTTTGTTTAGCTCTGAAAGCAATTTTCACTGTAGTTAAATATCTATTAGTTGATTTTCTTATCAAGCTCTCACCTCTCTTTGCAAGATCATTAGAATCAATTCCTGCATTGTTAGATATGTTCATTAAAAAAATTTTTTTACTATAAATTGTATTTTACAATTTATTCGACCATTTCAAAACATAAATTGCAAAAAGAACTTAATTGATTTAAATAATTTCATATGGAAGAAAGTTTATCTGGAACACTTGCTATCGATTTAGGGAACACTAATACTGTTGTTGCTTTTCAAGATCAAAAAGATATTAATTCTATTTTAGTTGAAATACCGAATATTACGTCATCTCCAGGAGTTATTCCTTCAGCAGTTTGGTTTGAGGAACCTTCAAAAATTACAAAAATTGGTATTAGTGCTCTAAAGATGAGGGATAACTCAAATTCTGATTTATTTTTTCATTCGAATTTTAAAAGATTAATTGGAAATTCTATTGAAAAAATAAACCAAAAAAATATTTTAAACCCTAATGAATGTGGCGAAAAATTTTTTCAAATTTTGTGGGCAAACATTCCGCACAAGTATGAGATCAAAAGACTTGTTTTAACTGCTCCTATAGATACATATAAAGGATACAGAGAATGGTTAGTTAACCTTTGCGAGGAAATATCTGTAGATGAAATAGCCCTTGTTGATGAGCCTACTGCGGCAAGTTTAGGCATAAATGTACCATTTGGCTCAAAAATTTTTGACATTAGATATTGGAGGAAGTACAGTCGATATGAATATAGTCAAAATAGAGGGAGGAGAGGGGAAATCTGGTCCAATAGCTGAACTATTAAAATTTAAAGGAAATGATGTAAGCTCAATTTCAAAACAAAAAA
>MWOX01000150.1 GCA_002026005.1 Prochlorococcus sp. HOT208_60m_808M21 | reverse complement strand
TTTTTATTAAGAAAAGAGTAGAGAGAAATTTGATTGAATATGGAGTACCACAATGGGTCTCTGGAATAACATTCTTTTCAGGGACTATAAAAGATTTATTTTGTGTAGCAAAAAAAGAAAATAATTTAATAGTGGAACAATATAAAGATCTTGAATTTGTTAAAGCATTTTCTACTCCTTTTACCTCAATAAGTGATTTCAGTGTTTTTCGAAAAAAAGTTCTTTTAAAAGGTTATGGATCTGATTTTTTGGGAATTGTATTTGAAATTGATTTAGCAAAAAAAGTTTTATCAAATTTTTCTGACCAGAAATTTTTTGATCATATAAAAGATTGTTCAAAACCTGAAACATTTTGGTTTAAAGGTTTTGAGGCGCAATCTACTCATTCTTTTCTTTATAAGCCGCTTGTTGAAAATTTTAGAAAGCCACCGCTCCTTGTTAGAGCTCATAGCGGACCAACTTCATGTTTTGATGGATCATATAATTCTGAAGTTCAATATTGGACTTCGAAGGGATTTTTTGTTGCTGAAGTCAACTATGGAGGATCATCAGGATTTGGCAAAGCTTATAGAGAGAGGTTGAATGATAAATGGGGTATTGTTGATTCTTATGATTGCAAAGCATTAGCTCTTGAATTGATTAAATCAAATCAAGTTGATAGTGAAAAAGTAGTAATTTTTGGGAATAGTGCTGGTGGGTTAACTGCCCTGAATTGTTTATTATTTGGGTCTATTTTTACAGCAGCAATTTGTAAATATCCTGTTATTGATTTGAAGGATATGCATTACAACACTCATAGGTTTGAAAAAGATTATTTAAATTCTTTGGTAGGAAATTATGCAAAAAACCATGATGATTATATAAATAGATCACCGATAAATCATATTAACAAAATAAAAAAACCTATCTTATTGTTTCATGGAAAAAAAGATACAGTGATTTCTTATAAACAAACTTTAAAAATTCAAGAAATTTTGATTCAGAATAATAAATATTCAGAAGTTATTTTTTTTGATAATGAAGGGCATGGTTTTAGAAATATTGAAAATAAAGAAGTAGTAATGCAAAAATCTCAGGATTTTTTAAAAAATGCTTTGAATATTTAAGAATTGATTTTTAGAAAATTAATAGTATCTTTTAATTTTTCTATAAACATATCAATTTCTTCCTTATTGGTTGTGAAATTCATGCTGATTCTAGCTGTTGATTTAATTCCAATGTATCTGTGAAGAGGTTGACAGCAATGGTGGCCGCTTCTGATGCAAATTCCTTGTGAATCAAGAATTTCAGCAATATCATTTGAATGTATATTTTTTATATAAAAGGTGGCAAGTGAGGCTCTGTCTGGATCTATCTCCGGCGATGGACCTATGATTTCAATATTTTCTATTTGATTTAATTTTTCAAATAAATATTTAGTAATAGTCTTTTCATACTCATGAATTTCTTTCAATCCAATATTTTTAATATAACTAATTGCTTCTGCAAGACCTATTGCTTCTGCAATGGCTGGAGTTCCAGCTTCAAATTTGTGTGGTAGCTCTGCCCAAGTACTTGTCTCTTCAAAAATGGCATTTTCATTTTGAACTTCACCAACAACATCAATCCAAAAAATGGTATCCCTAATAATAGTTAATTCCTTGAAAGCATTTTTTTTAGATTCAGTTTGTCTAACTTTTAACTTATCATGATTACTCATTTAAAAAAAATATAAAGAAAGTAAATTAAAGTGCTAGTATTTTTATAGCTAAACTCTTAATTAAAAACTTTTTTTAACGTGGCAAACCATTTTTCACAACTTGCAAAAAAGTCAAGAACAAATGGAAGCTCACAAAAAATTGCAAAAGAACAAACAAGTAAGCCATCTCTAGACATTTATAAACTTGGTGATGTTGTATTAAGACAAAATTCTAAAAGAATAACTAAGGTTGACGAATCAATTAGAAAACTTGCTAGAGAAATGCTCCAAAGCATGTATGCAGCTAAAGGAATTGGTCTTGCCGCACCTCAAATTGGTATCAACAAAGAACTTCTTGTAATAGATGTAAATTTTGAAGATTCAGCAGCAGAACCTTTAATATTAATCAATCCAGAAATTACAGACTTTGGAACAACCCTTAATTCATACGAAGAAGGCTGCTTGAGTATACCTGGCGTCTATTTGAATGTAGTAAGACCATCAACTATAAAATTAAAATTTAGAGATGAAATGGGGAGACCACGTAAAATGAAAGCAGATGGACTTTTAGCGAGGTGTATTCAACACGAAATGGATCACTTAAACGGAATACTATTTGTTGATAGAGTTACATCAAAAGATGATTTGAATAAAGAACTTATAAAGGAAGGGTTTAACGAAAAAGACGTAATTTCTATTAATTAAATTATTATTAATTAATCTAATGACTGAAACTACAATATTTCAAAAAATAATTAATGAAGAAATACCCTGCGATAAGCTTTATGAAGATGATTTTTGTATTGCGTTTAATGATATTCAAGCGCAAGCACCAGTTCATTTTTTAGTGATTCCAAAAAAGCCAATTATTAGTTTATTAGATTGTATTGAAGAGGATGTAAATTTATTAGGGCATTTACTTTATGTGGGTAGCAAAATAGCTAAATCAAAAAATTTAACTAATTGGAGAACAGTAATTAATACTGGAGCAGAATCAGGACAAACAGTTTTTCATTTACATATTCATTTTTTATCCGGAAGAAAAATGAATTGGCCTCCAGGTTAAAACTCTCGAAAGAAATGTTAATGGGTTATAAATAAGTAAAAACAAAATGAATACCCCAGATTCCTTAAATACAGAATCCAAAAATTTATTCAATTTAATCTCAAAAAATTGGGAAGAGTTAGACGACTCACTCAAAAATAAGCTAATAAAAATTTGGAGAGTTTTAACTTATAAATGGCAATTACAAATTTTATTTAATTTACCTTTTCTTTTATGGTGGGTATTAGATAAATCTTTTCCAAAAGTTCATGAATTTGATATTACAATCTTGAATTACTTAAATTTACCGGATTGGGCACTTTCATTTATTGGCTTTGGTCAATAGACTGCTAAAAGTTATAATTTATTTCATAACACTAGTCGAGTAATGAATAAAACAGTTAATAATAAATCTAAAATACTATACCAACTACAAAAATTAAGGAAGCTATCTCAGCCGTTTTTTCTTCCAATAGATCAATGTAATGGATTGCAATTCATATGGCTTTTGATTTCTCTTTTATTTTGTGTTGGTGGAGTAGTACTTGTTGGTCTTACAGGAATAATAAGTTTTTTTGAAAGCTTTCAACCAATTTTTCTTGAAAAGTATTTCGGAGGTGTAGTAAGTACTGTAAATTCAATTTGGGCTGGGAGTTGGGGATTACTTTTCTCTGCATTATTTCTAATTGGATCAGGAAGCTTTTTTAGCTTAAGACGTCAATTAAAAAACCGTAGATGGTTACATTGGTTATTCCTTGCGATAATTGTATTAATGCTTTTAGCTGTAAACGGAATAAACGCAGGTATTGGATTCATTGCAAGAGATTTAACAAATGCTTTAGTAGAAAAACAAGAAGATGGATTTTATCGGATATTGGGGATTTACGCTTGTTGTTTCGCTGTGGCTCTACCAATTCGGGTTTCCCAAATATTTTTTACATATAAGTTAGGAATAATTTGGAGAGAATGGCTTTCAAAAAGTTTAGTCAAAGATTATATGACTAATAAAGCTTATTACCAATTAAATCCAAATGATGAAGAACAAACCGATGTAGATAATCCTGATCAAAGAATCACAGATGATACCCGAGCTTTTACAGGGCAAAGTCTCTCTTTCACATTAGGTATTTTTGATGCCTTACTAACATTTTCACTTAATATTCTTATTTTATGGAGCATTAGTACAACACTTACTTTTTCTCTATTTGGTTACGCGGCATTTGCAACTTCTATACTTTTAATTGCTGGAAAAAATCTTGTAAAGATTGACTTTGATCAACTCAGATATGAGGCAGATTTTAGATATGGCTTAGTTCATATAAGAGATAATGCTGAATCAATAGCTTTTTACTCTGGGGAGAATCCTGAGCGAAGCGAAACTGAAAGACGCTTAGGAGAAGTGGTGAGAAACTTTAATTTATTGATTATATGGAGAGTAATAATAGACGTCATGAGAAGATCCATTAATTATGCTGGAAATTTCTTCCCATATTTAATAATGGCAATCCCTTACTTTAAAGGTGATATTGATTATGGACGCTTTATTCAGGCAAGCTTTGCATTTGGAATGGTCGAAGGTTCGTTATTTTTCATTGTTAATCAAATCGAAGAACTTGCAAAATTTACTGCTGGTATTGGCAGATTAGAAGGATTCCAATCTAAAGTTGAATCCATCAGTCAAACCAATCCAAAAAGCAATCAAAACGTTATTTCAGATTACCCCTCAATTCTTATTAATAATGCTAACCTTTGCCCACCAGGATCAAATAAAACAATAATTAAAAATTTAAATTTGAGCATCGACAATAATCAATCACTTTTGGTAGTTGGACCATCTGGGTGCGGAAAAACATCTTTACTAAGAATGATTAGTGGTTTATGGGAACCCGATCAGGGAGTAATTAAAAAACCAAAAATTGGGGAATTATTATTCATACCTCAAAAACCATATATGCTACTTGGTTCTTTAAGGGAACAATTATGTTATCCCACTGAAGTCAAGAAATTTAGTGATGAACATCTTACTTCTGTACTTCATGAAGTAAATTTAAAAACTTTAGTGGATCGGTATCCTAATCTTGATATCAAACAAGATTGGCCACGCATTCTTTCCTTAGGCGAGCAACAAAGATTGGCTTTTGCAAGACTCTTACTAAATTCTCCAAGATTTGCAGTACTTGATGAAGCAACAAGTGCTTTAGATATTAATACTGAAAAAAAACTATATAGTTTACTTAAGGAAAGAGAACTTTCTCTTATTAGTGTTGGACATAGACCTAGCTTAAAAGATTTTCACGAAAATATCTTAGAATTAAATGGACAGGGAGACTGGAAATTATTGACGTCTGATAAGTATAATTTTAAGGATTAACAAAAAAAATGAATTCGAAAGAAGAACCAACCAACTCAGAAGTCACTAATCTAGAGAATGAGAGTTTTATAGAACAGCAGAAAGATCCAAATTCTATCAATGAACAGATTGGAGATAATCAATTAGATGAAAAATCTATAGAAATTAAAAATGAATATAAATTTGGATGGAGTAGTTATTCTGAAAAAACTAATGGAAGATTTGCAATGATTGGCTTTCTTTCAATAATATTGATTGAACTATTTAGTAAACAATCGTTTTTAAAGTGGGCAGGAATCCTATAATTAATCATCAAATCTAGAACTGTTATCTCTAGGTTTTTTCTTGTTTGTTCCAACGTTATATCTACTATTTTGATTTTTTGAACTTGATCTAGCTGAAGAGCTTACTCTACGAGTCTCACGTGGTTTTTTAGCTTGATTAGCATCTTTAAATGAAGCATCTTCTACTTGAGCTGTTGAAGTTTGCTGCCTAATAGGGGATCTAGTAGGTTTCTTTCTGAATGGAGAAGAATCAGCAGGAGAAGAGATATTATCTTCTCTAGAAACTGTACGATTCATTCTGGGTCTTGACCCTGTTTTAACTTCATCGCGAGATAAATTTCTTCTTTCACCAAAGTTATTTGTTTCTGGTTGTTTCCTATTTCTATCTTCAGAAGTCTGTCTTCTCCTTCTAATAGGCTCTTCATTTTCAAACTGACTTATTTCCCTTGTAGATGGCCTACTTCTACTTGCTGCAGCAGAGGGTATGGCTCTTGAAATATTCCTCCTACGAGATCTCCCCTCCGCATAGTCTTCTTCAAATTCATCTTCTTGAGGTTTAAATCTTCTAGATGGTCTTTCAGATTCTTCAAACCTATCATAATCATCATTAAATCGACCTCTAGAATTTCTTGGAACATCCGAAATAGGATCATCATCAAAATAAGTTGACCTTCTAGCTTGATCAGTAGCAACTCCCCTCAATCGCACACTTTCATATGCGAAAAAAACTGTAGTTCCTGCTAATAAAAACTGACCAAACTGAAGGATAGGATCTAACCTCCAGCCTTGAAAAAATAATATTCCTCCGCACAAAAGTCCAATTGCTGCGAAGAAAACATCATAATCCCGCGCCAAGGCAGGCTTAAAGGACCTCAAAAAATAAAGGCCCCCTCCACATACCGCGAGAACTATACCAACAATACTGGCCCAATTGAGACTAGCATTGACCACATTCTTTCTCCAAAAATTTATTTTTTAAGGGGTTACTTATATCCCCTATATATATAGTGTACTTAAAACTTCTACAAAAACTAGCGTCTTCCAGTAGAAGTACGATCGAGGGAATCTTTCTGGCTGACAAAAATCAAAAATGCAGTGGCTGGAATAACGATAAGTAAGGCAGCAGCAATAAAACTACCTATCATTCCCACAGCGGAATTATTTGCAACTTCAGCAGAAAAATCTGCGGCTAGTAATAAATTTGAGATTTGAAACACTTTTTAAATATTAAATTCTCAATTTATAATACGAATTAAATACGTTTCAATGGGTTATTTATTAAGATGAATTAAATAATTGTGATTTCCTTGCTTGTAGACTCTCTTCAAATTTTAGATATTAGTTTAGGACTTTCTCTTTCATATCTAACTATAGTTTTTCTAATAAGATTAATACTTACTTGGTACCCAAAAATTGATTTAAGTAAAGGTTTATGGTTATTAGTTTCAATACCATCAAGCTCTATTCTTAATTTAACAAGAAAACTAATTCCTCCTATTGGAGGCGTTGATGTTGGACCCGTAATTTGGATCGGATTTATAAGCTTTTTAAGAGAAATATTAGTCGGTCAGCAAGGGCTTATAAAACTTGCATTGCATACACAAATTTCATAGAAATCTTTTGATTATTTCTCAGTAATTTGGCAATAATTCTTCTTCTACATATTTAGTATGAATTTTACCCTGCTTAAATTTAGATTTATTCAGTAAGGTTAGATGAAAGTTAATTGTTGTAGGAATACCAGTTACTGCACATTCATTTAAAGCCCTATTCATACGTTTAATTGCGGTATTACGATCCTTTCCCCAGACTATTAATTTACCAATTAATGAGTCATAGAAAGGAGGAATTTCATAGCCTGTATAGACATGACTATCCACCCTTACACCAGGGCCCCCAGGAGGAAGCCACCCAGTTATTTTTCCAGGTGATGGTCGGAAATTGTGAGAAGGATCTTCAGCATTGATTCTACATTCAATGGCATGACCGTTTAAATGGATATCATCCTGATTAAATTCCAAGTTTGCTCCGCTTGCGATTTTAATTTGCTCAGCTATTAAATCAACTCCTGTAACCATTTCAGTAACAGGATGTTCAACTTGAATCCTAGTATTCATCTCCATAAAATAAAAATTATCATCATCATCAACTAAAAATTCAACTGTCCCCGCCCCTTCGTAGCCGATACTTTTTGCAGCAGCAATAGCTGCGTTCCCCATTTTTTTTCTTAGCTCAGTATTAATTGCAGGACTAGGAGACTCCTCTAGTAACTTCTGATGTCTTCTTTGAACTGAACAATCTCGCTCTCCTAAATGAACAACATTACCCGACCTGTCGGCCAAAATTTGAATTTCTACATGTCTTGGCTTCTTTATAAATTTCTCCATATATAAACCATCATTACCAAAAGCTGCTTCTGCTTCGCCTTGAGCTGCTTTAAACATTTTTTCTAGATTATCAGAGTTTTCAACCAACCGCATACCTCTTCCACCTCCTCCAGCAGTGGCTTTAATAATTACCGGATAGCCAATATCATTTGCCAATTTATAAGCCTCATCAACATTTGATAACAAGCCTTTACTACCTGGTACTGTTGGAACTCCAACTGCTTCCATAGTTTCTTTAGCTGTAGATTTATCTCCCATAGATCTAATAGCTTTAGGAGATGGGCCAATAAAAACTATGCCGTGATCATTACACATCTCAGCAAATTTATCATTTTCCGCAAGAAATCCATAACCAGGATGAATAGCATCAACTCCTCTCGATGTAGCAGCAGCAAGTATATTTGGAATATTTAAATAACTCTTATTACTTAATGAATCTCCTACGCAAACCGCCTCATCAGCAAGCTGAACATGCAATGCTTTTTTATCTACAGTGCTAAAAACTGCAACGGTTGCAATTCCTAGTTCTCTACAACTTCTGACAATTCGTAAAGCTATTTCTCCACGATTAGCAATTAAAACTTTTTCAACCATTATGAAAATAAAATTGAAGAAATGAAATGACTTAAAATAAAAAATTATTTGCCAAAGTATTCAACAAAATTTTTTAGTGATCAGAGGACATTTTTTACAATACAACCTAAAACGTTATATATGTATAAATATTTGTTTTATGCAATAGAAAAATTATTCATCATATTCAAAAAAACTCTTTTCGAACTACATGCTTAATTCAGCCAATAATGTATGATATTTTTAAGGTTTAAGCATCCCCCGGCTGCTGAAAACCCTTTGCGGACGTGGCGGAATTGGTAGACGCGCACGTCTAAGGAGCGTGTGGCTTCGGCCTTGCGAGTTCAAGTCTCGCCGTCCGCATTTAATGTATTCTGGTTTAACTGCAATGAAAAAAGAATCAGTTGCAGTAGTTATAATTTCCAATGGTCCTGGTGAATTAACTACATGGGTAAATCCTGTAGTGGATGAGCTAAACAAAATAAATAAATCACTATGTGATGAAGATAAACAAGATTTCACTCTTAGGTTAGTCCTTGTTCCTTGCCCAAATGCCACTGGTAAAGAATTTTTAGTTGCAAATTCATGGAATAAATTCGAATTAATTACAAAATCCAAAAGTTTTTGGAAATTATTAATCAAGCCACATTCTTTTGCTGATTGGCCAAAAAAAGGGATAGTTATTTTCCTTGGTGGGGATCAATTTTGGAGCATTTTATTAGCTAAAAGATTAGGTTATTTAAATATCACATATGCTGAATGGATTTCACGATGGCCTAAATGGACCAATGAAATTGCTGCTATGAATTTAAAAGTAAAAGAGTTAATACCTAAAAGATATAAATATAAATGTAAAGTAATTGGCGATTTGATGGCAGATATCAAACTTAATAGCAAAATATCACTAAAAAATAAAGAAAAAAACTACATTGCATTATTGCCTGGTTCTAAGAAAGCAAAGCTTTCTATTGGAATTCCTTTCTTCTTAGAAGTTGCAGATCATATCGCTAAAGAAAGTCAAAATATAAATTTTATAATCCCCATTGCACCAACTACTGATAAAAGTGAATATTTATTTTTTCAAAGCAACAAAAATCCAATTGCCAAATATTACTCATCTAAAATCAAAACAATTAAAAAATTCAAAGACTCTAGTTTTGATTATGTAATTGAAACATCAAAAAAAACAAAGATTTATCTAATCAAGAAACATCCTTGCTATGAAATATTAAAAGAATGTGATCTTGCAATTACAACTGTAGGAGCAAATACTGCAGAATTAGCAGCAATTAGTCTTCCAATGTTAGTTGTTCTGCCAACTCAACATTTAAATATGATGAACGCTTGGGATGGTATTTTTGGAGTAGTTGGAAAAATTTCATTCATAAATAGATTCCTAACTTTTATAATTAAAAATTTCTATTTTAAAAAAAAGAAGTTTTTTGCCTGGCCAAATATTAAAGCTAAAAAAATGATTGTCCCTGAAAGAATAGGTAATATTTCGACAATAAAAATTGCAAGAGAAGTATTATTTCTTATTAAAAATAGAGATCAATTAAAAAGTATTAGGGATAATCTAAACAAAGAAAGAGGCGATAAAGGTGCTGCAAAAAAACTTGCTTCTATAATTGTTAATTCAATAAAAAAACTTTAACAATTACCAGGGATCATCAATTTCAAACTTTTCTGATTTTTTATTATCTTGAACTAAATTTTGTTCGTTTAGTGGTTCAATATCTAAAGTTTCAGTTGCATTTTGAATTGGTCTTTTCGAAGCTAAATTAGTAGTTGATTGTTTTTTTTGCTTTAAATCAATATTGTTTTTTTCATCTATTTGATTAACACTATTTTGATTCTGGATCTGATCAAAATCATCATTATCCATGTATAGCTTTTTTCTATTATTTATTTCTTCTTCAGAACCCTTTATTTCAACATATTCAAGTTCATCTTCATAATCATCTTCATAATCATCCTGTTCAACAACTTCTTCGTATTCCTCGACCAAATTGTTTTGCTGTTCTGATTCAGAACCTGAAAGTAACTGATTCTCAACAGGTACAAGATTTGCTGAGTATCCATTTACTTCCCTTTCATCCCATGAAGAACCTCCGACTCCAAGTTTCTCAAGTAGTCCACTACTTAGTTGCTTCAATTTCTCATCCGCACCTTCATAAACAATAATCCTATCAGTACCACTACTTACAATTTCCTCAACAGGTATTTCCCAAGTACTTAAAACTCCCTCGCCTAAAAGCGGAACACCAACAGCACCCATAACAAGAGATATCAAATCCCCAGTCTCAATATCAAAAGAAAAGCCAAGAACTCTTCCCAGAAGTTGTCCAGATTCTGTAATCACTTGACAATTAATTACCTTCCCATACCTTTCTGGAGAAAAACTTTCGCTCAAAGAATCTAGGGAGTCAACTAATATAACATCTCCAACTTGCTTTATACTTTCTAAAGGCATCCATTTTGGCAAACCTGGTAAAAATCTTGTAAGTGGATTATCTCTTAGTCCCAAAGCGACCACCTCTCTTCTATCAATATCAACAACAACTTCGCCAACTACGCCTAGCCGCCTTCCAGTATCAGTAGTTATAACTTGTGTTCCCATTAATTCTGACCTTAACCATAAACGTTCACTAGGAACCGAGTTAGGGAGTTTCTTATTAGCAGATGTGTTAGACAAGCTCATAAATTTCTTTTTATCATTCTGACGTATAAATTTAAAAAAGTGTGTTTATGCAGCATTTGGTAACCCAAGAACTTGAGTATTAGCCCCTCTTGCTTGCGCAACGCCAATTGTTCGTTCAGATGCACTAATCATAGGCCTTCTATGACTTACGACTATAAATTGAGCATTTGATGACTGATTTGATATTAGTTTTGACAACCTTTCAACATTAATACCATCTAAAAAACTATCAACCTCGTCTAACGCATAAAAAGGTGAAGGCTTATACTTTTGCAAAGCAAATAAAAAACTTAAAGCAGTTAACGATTTTTCACCACCTGACATAGAAGCTAATCTTCTGACATTTTTTCCCTTAGGATGAGCCACTAAAGTTAATCCTCCTTCTAGAGGAGAATTAGGATTTTCAAGTTGAAGAAATCCATCTCCATCAGATAAATTTGCAAAAATTTCTCTAAAATGTTTATCAACTTCTGTAAATGCTTGCATAAAAGCTTCTTGACGCATCGTAGATACAGTTTCTATTCTCAGCAATAATTCAGATCTTTCATTAGATAGAATTTCTAATTTTTCTCGCAAACCATTTAATCTCTCAATTAATTCTTCTAGTTCATCAAGAGCCAACATATTGACAGGTTCTAAGCTTTCTAGATTTGCATTTATAATCGAAATTTCTGATTGCAAAGATTCAAGACACTTCCCTTCATATTCTCCAAACTCTGGGAGGGGATTAGGTAGATCTTTTTTATAATTTTCTAATTTTATTTTCTCGCTCCTCATCTCTTCTTTAAGGGAATGCATATCCCTTTCAAGATATTCAAGCTTTAAAAGATAGTTATTATATTCTTGCCTTTTATTTGAAATTGAAGAGTTTAATTCATCTCTTTTCCTTCTCAATAAACCTAAATTCTTCTCTAGAGATTTTTTCTGATTATCGAGATCTGAAAGCTCTTTTTTAAATTGATCTCTTTTTTCTATCCATTCACTATGAGTAATTGCGAGTTGTTTAATAGATTCCTGCAAGTTTTTTTCTTGTAGTAAAGTAATTTTTAATGAATTATTGATACGCTCTTTATTTAAAGCAAATTGATTCTTTTTATCTAGTAATGTATTTCTCTCTTTAATAAGTAATTCAAGTTTTTTATCAAGATTATTAAAATCGTCATTAAAAGCTATTAATGATGATTTTTGATTTTTTTCATAATTTGCCTTTTGAATGGTTTGTAGTTGATCAAACTTCTCTTGATAAGGCTTCAATTGATTTTTTAAATGGCCTAACTCGTTAACTAATAAATTATTAGCAGTATCAAGTTTATTTAATCTCGATTTACAATCCTCAATTCTTTGCGAGACAGCTTTAAGAGAATCTTGATTTACTTCAATTTCTTTATTAAATGAGGCACAATCCTCAATTATTTGACTGCGGTTAGAATTTAATATACTAAGTCTATTATTTTTTAGTATAAAATCATTATTTGACTCTTTTAAAGCTTCTTCGATAACTAATAATCTTTCTTTTATAGGACTAGAATCATCGATATCATTATTAATTCCAAACCTATAAGCCAAATCTTTATTTAACTTACTGCCTCCTGTAATAGCACCACTTGCTTCTAATAATTCCCCACTTAAGGTAACCAACCTATTTTTTTGTGTAGATAACCTAGCTGAAGATAAGTCTGAAAAAACCAAAGTATCTCCAAAAACATATCGAAAAACATCTGAATAAACTTCATCAAAAGTAATTAGATTAATAGCTTTATCAATAAATCCATTCTCCCTGTTATTTTCAAATCTTGAAATTGCATAATTCTTTTTTTGACTTTTAATTCTATTTAAAGGTAAAAAAGTTAATCTTCCCGCTTTCTTCTTTTTAAGAATTTCAATTGCTTTTGCAGCAATATGATCATTATCAACAACAATTTGTCCTAACCTATTCCCAGCGGCAATTTCTAATGCATATCTATTTTTCTCACTGACCTCTCCAAGTTGAGCTACATAACCATGTATACCCTCTAACCCTGCCTCTAAGAGAATTCTAAGGGCATATGAACCTCTAGATTCGTTTAAAGCTTCCTTCCTGCTTTCGAATCTTGATAAATCCTTTTCAAGCCTTAATTGTTCGTTATTTAGCCTTGATTTAGTTTTAATTAATAAATCGATTTCATTTTTTAAAGAATTAATTTCTGCGCTATTACATGCCAAGTTTTTATTCTTTGTATCGGATGTCTCTTTTTTTCTTTGATTTCCATGAAGAAGTTTCTGCTTTTCTAAGTCTAAGGATTCGATCTGTGACAATATCTCATCTTTTTGAATATTATTTTGAATAGTTTCTTCTTCAATCTTCCTTTTTTTTATTTCCAAGGGATTAATTTGATTTTTTATACTTTCAAGTTCAGCATTTAATTTGATACTTTGTTTTGAAAATTCTCCAGATTCTCCAGCCGCATCAGAAAGTTTTTTTCTGGATAGTTTGTGTTTTAAAGTGAGATCATCAATTTGCAAGTTCAACTGATTTAAAAAATTATCATCGAAATTTTCTTGGCTCATCTTGTCTGACTCGATATTCCTCTTAGAAATTGCAATTTCATCTCTCTGTTTCTGTAATTTAATACCTTCTTCTTTATTCAGAATTGATATCCTATCAAGTTCTCTCAAGCTAGAGTTAATACTTCCAATATCAGAATTAACTTTTATCAATTTATCCTCTCCTTTATCCTTAAGCTCATCAACAAGTATTTTCAAAGCATCTTCTAAAACTGATATTTCTTTACTAATAGATTCTTTTTGTTTATTAAATAAGATTTTATTTTTTTCAATTTCACTTTCTTTTTTTTCTATAGATTCAACATGCTTAACTTGTTTTTCAAAAATAAGAACTTTCTCTAATTCTATTATGTGTAATAGTTTTGCCTTTAACTCTTTATATCGCTTTGCTTTTTCACATTCTTTTTCAAGCTTATTTTTACTAGATTGCAATTCATTTTCTAAAATTTCACATCTTTCTTGTCTTTCGAAAACGTCATTTAATTTTGCATTAGTTTGTTCTATTCTTGTATCAAAAAGTGCGACTCCTGCTAATTCATCAATAAGATTTCTCCTCTCCTTATTATTCATTGATACTATTCTTGTTACATCACCCTGCATAACAACATTGCTGCCCTCAGGATCAACACTGATATCTCTTAATATTCTCTGTATTTGTTGCAAGGTGCATTGTTTTCCATCAGAAGTATAAGTAGAAGCATAAGAACCTCCTGGCATAAGCCTTAATTTTCTAGAAACTAACCATTCTTTTTGACCTTTATTAAGGGCAATTTCTTCTTCTTCTAGTTCCAAAGGCGGAAGGTCCTCTCTGGGAGACCAATCTTGAATATTAAATTTTACCGATACAGATGTTTCTGATGACTTACCCTCTTTAACTTTGGAGTTATTTATTAGATCTGGTAATCTTTCAGCCCTCATACCTCTACTATTAGCTAGGCCTAAACAAAATAAAATTCCATCTAAAATATTACTTTTCCCAGAACCGTTAGGACCCGTAACCACCGTAAAACCTTCTTCAAGAGGTATTTTTACATTTCCCCCAAAAGACTTAAAATTTTCAAACTCGACCTGATTGATATGTACCAATCTCAAGTCTCAATAGCTAAATAAGAATAACTAATTTGCAAAAATTCTCAATAGGAATATTACGTTTATTTATAAATGAGTATTAATAACTTTTGCTCAATCTGCAAAAATTACCCGAAATTTCAAACAAGCCATAAAGAAGTTCACCATCCAAAATGAATCTATAATATTCAGAGTCCAATTTATCAGAAACACTTTTAAATATTCCATGATCAATTCTTTTTACAAACCCTCTATTATCAGAAAGTTCATGTTCTATCCTAGATAACCATACAAGTCTATGATTTGGCTGCTTAATAATTTCTATAGAAGCTTGATTTAATAAAGGTAGTTTTAAAAATTTCCAAGTTAAACAATCTATGCCATTTTCAACGAGAAAATCATAATGAATATCAAACGAGTTAGCAGAATAAACTTTATGTTCAAGCAAAACCCATTTATTCATTATCTAATTAATAAATAAACCGAATCTATTTTCAAAACAAAGTTGAGATAAAGATATATTTTATTAAAGATGATTCCTGTTATTTAATTACCTGCATCAGGTACAAATCTTAAAGCAATGAATAGCAAACTTCCAGCTCCAGCGATAGCTGCAGCTACTAATCCAAAATCTGTAGGGATTGTGCGAGATGCAAAAATTAAGGATGCAAATGTAATATCCATGATGAAATTTAAACTCATTTAATAAATTCAGTAATAGCTTAACAAAACCTTCTTGCAGAACCGAGTAGATAAATAAAATGTAAATAAACTTTTATATGTTTTTATTTTATATAAATCGAACAATTCTTTAGATAAGGGTTCCAAATTAAGAAAATAGGGTCTAATCTTAAAATAAATAAGTTTAAATAATGGAGACTTACCATCCTCCCAAAGAAGTAGAAGAAAAAGAAAATAACTCTGACCTTCCTGAAAAAGAAGTTATTTCGGAAAAATGGTTACTTGAAAAAATTGACAGTTTAATACCTTTAATAAAAGAAAAATGGCCTAACATTGCGCAACAAACCCTTGAAGCTACAAAAGGGAGTATTGATGATTTAGTTGAAGTAATAGCTAGCCATAGTGGAACCTCAGTAATTGGAATAAAAAGCCAACTATTTGAAATCATTGATTCAATAAGAGAAAACAATTGGGAAATATCAGAAAAAATTGAACCTATCGAAAGTCAATTAGAAGAATTATTAGAAGAACTTAACAATACACTTAGACCAAAAATAGAAAATCCAATAAGAAAAAAACCACTATTATCTATTGCTATTGCGGCTGGTATTGGTTTACTAATAGGAACTCTCCTTAACAGTGGCAGAAAATAATATGGAAAAACCAAAAAATAAAAACTTTGCAAGTACCGCCTCGAGAATTTCAGCGATTGCAAGTTCAGTGATGGATTTGCATGTAAGAATAGCTCTTCAAGAAGTAGATAGAGAAAAAAGAAGATTAATTAGTGGTGGAATATTTTTAGCAATTGGCAGTATATTATTATTATTAGTACTAATTTGCATACACATTATTTTTTATCTTTTTCTGACGAAATATAATAACTGGAATATTGAATATAATTTATTGCTCATAATATTTATCGATTTATTTCTTGCAGGCTTAAGTTTGAAGCTTGGAGGAAAATTAGCTAAAGGACCTTATCTTCCTCAAACATTAGAGGGTTTAGGTAAGACAACAAAGGCGGTTTTAGGCAAAAAATAAATTACCTTA
>MWOX01000015.1 GCA_002026005.1 Prochlorococcus sp. HOT208_60m_808M21 | reverse complement strand
TTTACGAAATAGTCCAACTGCTATTCGTATTCTTAAAGCTTCATTCAATGCAGAGAGTGATGGGATTGCTGGTATTCAAGAATTATCTGGATATACAACCCAATTATTCTATTCGACTGAAGAAGCTCAAGAAGGTAGAGATGCCTTTCTTGAAAAGCGTCCACCAGACTTTTCTGACCATAAATGGACACCTTAGTTTATTTTTCAAAAGAACTTTTTAAATAATTATCAATGAGAATTCTTCTTGCCGCTGCTGAATGTGCTCCAATGATCAAAGTTGGAGGTATGGGAGATGTGGTTGGTTCGTTACCTCCATCTTTGATAAAACTTGGTCACGATGTAAGGGTAATAATTCCAGGATATGGAAAATTGTGGAGTCTTTTAGAGGTATCTAATGAACCAGTCTTTAAAGCAAATACAATGGGCACTGATTTTGCCGTATATGAAGCAAAACATCCCATTCATAATTATGTGATTTACCTAGTGGGTCATCCAACATTTGACTCTGACCAAATATACGGAGGCGAAAATGAGGACTGGCGCTTTACATTTTTTGCAAGTGCCACTGCAGAATTTGCCTGGAATTGTTGGAAACCTCAAGTTCTCCATTGCCATGATTGGCATACTGGCATGATCCCTGTGTGGATGCATCAGGACCCGGAAATTAGTACTGTCTTCACAATTCATAATTTAAAATACCAAGGCCCTTGGAGATGGAAACTTGAAAAAATGACTTGGTGTCCTTGGTATATGCATGGAGACCACACAATGGCTGCGGCAATGTTGTACGCAGATAGGGTCAATGCTGTTTCTCCTACTTATGCAGATGAAATTAAAACCCATGAATATGGGGAAAGCCTTGAAGGATTACTTAATTACATTTCAGGTAAATTAAGGGGAATTCTTAATGGCATAGATCTTGATGAATGGAATCCAGCTAAAGACCCAGTTTTACCTGCAAAATTTAGTATTAAGAATTTAAAAAATAGGCTAGAAAATAAAAAAATTCTGCAGAGAGAAATGGGTCTTGAAGTTAATCCTAAAAAATATCTTTTAGGTATGGTCAGTAGGTTAGTTGATCAGAAAGGGGTTGATTTACTTCTACAAGTTTCAAGAAGACTTTTAGCATATACAGATTCGCAAATAGTTGTTTTAGGGACTGGGGATAAATATTTAGAGTCAGGCTTATGGCAACTTGCATTAGATTACCCAGGAAGATTTTCTGTTTTTCTTACTTATGATGATTCTTTATCAAGACTTATCTACGGTGGCTCTGATGCATTTTTAATGCCAAGTAGGTTCGAACCTTGTGGCATTAGTCAACTACTTGCTATGAGATATGGTTCTATTCCAATAGTAAGGCGAGTAGGAGGTCTAGTTGACACGGTTTTACCTCATGATCCAGAAAATAATAGTGGCACTGGTTTTTGCTTCGATCGCTTTGAACCTATAGATTTCTATACATCTTTAGTAAGGTCTTGGGAGGCTTTTAGGCATAAAGATAGTTGGGAATTATTGCAAAAAAGAGCAATGAGTCAAGAGTTTAGTTGGCAAAGATCCGCTCTCGAATACGAAATTATGTATAAAGATGTTTGTGGAATAAAAGAACCATCTCCGGATTTTGCTGAAATTGAAAAATTCTCTTACGGACAATCGGCTGATCCCTCTCTAAAAAAAAGTATGACTTAATTTTTTAATGGAATTCTCTTTATCAGAATTAAACAACGTTTTGGGAGAAATTAAAAATCTGAGCGAGGGGAAAGGAGATTCTTTAAATTTTAAAAATATAAGTATTGATAGTAGAACCCTATTAAAAAATGATCTTTTTGTAGCTATCGAGGGTAAAAATTTTGATGGACATATTTTTCTTCCAAATGTTTTAGATAAAGGAGTTAAATCAGTAGTTATAAAAAAAGGTATGCAGAGATTACTTCCTAGTGATTTTCCTTATTGGGTTGTAAATGACACATTAGAGGCATTTCAAAAATTAGCATTGCTAAAAAGAAAAAAATTAAATATTCCTATTGTTGCAATAACTGGTTCAGTTGGTAAAACAACAACAAAAGAAATGATTGGTGGAGTTTTAAATAAACTCGGAAGAATAAAATTATCTCATGCAAATTTCAATAATGAGATTGGAGTAGGTCTTACTATTCTTGCTACAAATAGAGAGGATAAAGCTTTAGTACTTGAGATGGGGATGAGAGGTCTTGGACAGATCGAGAATTTATCTAAATATAGTGAACCGGATATTGCAGTTATTACCAACATTGGTACAGCTCATATTGGATTGTTAGGCTCAAAAAAAAATATTGCTCATGCAAAGTGTGAAATTAGTAAGTTCTTAAATCCAGAAGGAGTTGTAATAATTCCAGCAAATGATCCATTCTTAGAAAAAACTTTGAAAGAATTTTGGAAAGGTAGAGTGATAAAAGTAAAATTATTAAATATAGAAAATCAAAAGGAGAGTTTTAAGAAAGATAATAATTTGCGAGGATTTTATAATCCGTCGAATAAAACAATTTTAATTGAAGAAAATACCTTTGAAATTTCATTTGAGGGATTTCACAATGCTTCGAATTTCTTATTTGCTTATGCAGTTGCTAAAGAGCTAGGCATTGATTTTGCAAGTTTTAATAAATTTGATTTTATAAGTTTAGGTGGAAGGAATAAAATTCTTAAATCAGTCAAAACAACAATATATGATGAATCATATAATGCTTCGCCAGAGTCAGTAAAAGCATGTATTAAAAACCTGCTTGAAAAACCGAGAAATAAATTTTTCATATTTGGAAGTATGCAAGAATTGGGAAAAGAATCTGAAAAATATCACATAGAAATATTCAACTTAATAAATAATTCAGATATAAAAAAGTGTTTATTTATTTGCGATAAAGAGAATGAAAAAAATTACACCAATTATCTAAAAGATAAGAATAAATTCTTAGTTTTTAATAATATTAAAGATGTACCTCAAGTCATAAACAAATCTACAAAAAAAGGTGATTCTGTTCTTATAAAAGGGAGCAGATGTTGGCAACTTGAAAAAATTATTGAATTAATTAACTAGATCAGGATTTCTTTTTTTTCCAATTCTCTATATTTACTTGCTTAGTTCTTGAGATCGCTAATGAATTATCTTTAGAGTCTTTTGTGATTACTGAACCAGCACCTGTTGTTACTGATTCCCCTAGATTTATTGGCGCTACAAAAACTGTGTTTGCCCCAATACTGGAATTTTTACCAATTTTTGTTTGATATTTTTTCTGTCCATCAAAATTCGCAGTAATAGTTCCTGCTCCAATATTTGTAGATCTACCAATAAAAGAATCACCAATATAACTTAGATGGTTAACTTTAGATTCTTCCTCTAGTTGACTATTTTTGATCTCAACAAAATTACCTATTTTGCTATGAGAAGATATTTTGGAATTAGGCCTTATATGACTATAAGGGCCAATTTTTATGTGATCCATTATCTGAGAATCATAAACAGTAGAATTTGAAATTTCACATTGTAATCCCACATTAGAATTCTCAATAAAAGTATTTGGACCGATAATGCAATGACTATTTATTTTCGTATTTCCTCTTATATGTGTATTAGCCTCAATGA
Source organism: Prochlorococcus sp. HOT208_60m_808M21 (assembly GCA_002026005.1). Lineage (GTDB taxonomy): Bacteria > Cyanobacteriota > Cyanobacteriia > PCC-6307 > Cyanobiaceae > Prochlorococcus_A. The sequence goes on along the minus strand of MWOX01000015.1, from coordinate 16,830 downwards.
TTACATCCTTACAAATTTCAACTTCTTCACTAATTGAACAACTTGCTTTATTTATAAAAGTTACACCATTAAGCATATGTTTCTCTTTAATTGAATTCTGAATACATTCCTCGCACTCTGATAGTTGAATTCTGTTATTAATTCCTTGAAGCTCTCCATTATCATCTACCTCGAGACTTAAGGAATTTTTTAGCAAAGATATTGTATCTGTTAAGTAAATCTCTTTTTGATTGTTATTGCTTTGCAAGGTATTAATTATTTCTGACAAGTTGCCCCAGTTAAAACAGTAAACACCTGCATTTATTAATGGATTTTCTCTTTCTAGATCATTGCAATCTTTTTCTTCAACAATTCTCTCTATAAAGTCCCCCTTCAAAAAAACTCTGCCATATCCATGAGGATTTGTTTTCCTTGTGGTAATTAAAGAAACATCAGCATTTTTTGAATCGTGTAAATACAAAAGTCTTTTTAGAGTACTAGGCCTAATGAGTGGCACATCGCCGTTAAGTACCAAAAGATTTCCTTCATGTTTTTTTACTTCTTTACAAAGTACCTGGATAGCATGACCGGTTCCTGATTGAGGTTCTTGAACAACAAATTGGATTTTTTTATCGTTTGGGATTGACTTTTGTACTTCTTTTGATTTGTGTCCAGTAATTATGAAAATTTGATCAGGTTTTAATTCGATACATGAATCAATTACTCTTTGTAGAAGACTTTTGCCAGAAATTTTATGTAAAACTTTTGGCAATGAGCTTTCCATTCTAGTGCCCTTGCCTGCCGCTAATATCGCAACACTTAACATGTTTATTCGAAATCCTAATTTAAATCTAACTCTTAACGGATAACTTCGTCATTCCCCACTTCTCTCTCCATATATTTGTAGATAATAGATTTGAGAATAATTGCTCATCTAATCTTCTCCTGATTATAACGTCTTTACTTGAGTTCAAATCTTGATCTCTATATGGAATACTAGCTTTGGTTAAGAGATGCTCTTCTTCCATTAAAGATAATTTTTCAAAATTGAAATTAGGTTTCAATTTTTTCTTGTCAAATTTTGATATTGCGACAGTCCCCTGACTCCAAAAATTTCTGTTTTTAAAACTTGGCTTAATAGTAAAAATTTCTAATCCAAGATTTCTTAAGGTTTTTCTTACTGCCGCTGATGAAGAATAAGTTATTAAATAACCCTGAGGATTAAGATTTTCTGTGACTTTGGATAAAAACTCAATCGTCCATACTTGTGGGCATTTTTGAGGAGAAAAACCATCTAAATAAATCAGATCGAATTTAATAGAGGAAGGAATAATGTTAATTTTTTCTCTAGCGTCACCCCACAAAATACTGCATTTAAAAAATTGATCCTCAAAGTAATCTTTTCGATAAAGTGATTCAAATATTTTTTTGACTTTTGGATCCCATAACTTAAGGAATGATTCATTTCTAAGCGAATATTCAAGAGGCTTTTTATCAATCTCTAATGCATACAAATTTAAATTTGATTTTTGTTTTATTAATTCATCTAATAAAGAAGCTGAATTGTATCCTAAACCAAAACATATATCTAAAACATTGAGAGATTTGCCTTTAAATCTTTGCAAATTAGAAGTAGCTGTAAACTTTGACTTTGTTTCCTCGAATGCGCCCAATAAACTATGGAAGTTCTCTTGAAAAAATACACTTCTTAAAGAGTAACTACCATCTTTAGTTAAAACTTCTATGAATTCAGACAAAAACTTTTTAGAATAGTTAGTAGTTAGTTAGTTTGGCCAGCTCTTCCCAAAAAGTTGGATACGAGACGCTAGCAGCATCAGATCTCATGATTTTTGAGGTGCCTTTAGCAAGAAGTGAAGCAATAGCAAGACTCATTGCTACTCGGTGATCTGTCTCACTATCTACCTCCGCAGAATGAAATTTTGATTGCCCATTAATAATTAACCCATCCTCTTTTTCTGTTATTTCAGCACCGAATTTTTGTAACTGTCGTGCCATGACTTTTAATCGATCTGTCTCCTTAAGTCTTAATTCTTGTGCATCCTTAATTTCAGAAACTCCATTACAAAAACAGGCAGCCACAGTAAGGATAGGAATTTCATCTATAAGTTTTGGGAGAATATCTCCTTCAATAGTGAATGATCTTAAATTATTTGAAGTTTTTACTTTAATAGATCCAATAGGTTCACCTGCAATATTCGATTTATCTAAAATCTCATAATCACAGCCCATTGAATCCATTACATTTAAAATCCCTGTTCTAGTGGGATTAAGTCCGACATTTTGAATTAAAACCTCTGAATTTGGAACAATAGATGCAGCAATCATCCAAAAAGAAGCAGAGCTTATGTCTCCAGGAATCAATATTCTCTGGCCAATTAAGTTGCCCCCTGACTTGATAACTACATTCCTTCCTAATTCTCCTCTGATACTGATGTCTGCTCCAAATGCTTTTAACATTCTTTCAGTATGATCTCTTGAAGATGCTGGTTCAATAACAGAAGTGGTTCCAGAAGCTTTGAGGCCTGCCAATAAGATTGCAGATTTTACTTGAGCACTAGCTACAGGGGTTCCTATAACACACCCTTTTAATTTATTCCCATCTATTGAGATTGGAGCTTTGTTTCCTTTTTCTCTACCAAAAATTTTGCCACCCATCAACGATAAGGGTTTGCCCACTCTCCCCATTGGCCTTTCAATAAGAGAAATATCACCTGTTAAGATGAAATTCTTGCCTTCTTGACCGGCAAGTAACCCCATTAATAATCTCATGGTGGTTCCCGAATTCCCACAATTTAGAATTTCTTTGGGCTCTTGAAATCCATCGAGACCCATTCCTGAAATCGTAAAAGGCTCATTTTGTTTTATTTCTGGTATTTTTACACCTAACTTTCTAAGACAATCAGCAGTTGAAAGTGGATCTTCAGAGTGTAAGAACCCCTCAATAGTCGTCTCACCCTTAGCAATACTTCCTATTATAAGAGCTCTATGAGAAATAGATTTATCTCCAGGTACTTTTACTTTTCCTTTCAAATTAACTCCACCTTTTATTGTGCGGATATTATTCATTATCAAATTAATTACCTGATGAGATTTCTGTAAAAACAAATTAGTTTTATATTATCAATAAGTTTGTTTTTTAAAAAAAAATAATCAAATTAAGTAACTGTTTTCTATAATAAATTCAGAAAAGGGATCTGATTATTAATCTTACTTATTATCACGTTGCAAAGGATGCTCCTAAAAATAGTCCAGACATTGCAGTTGTTATTGATGTTCTAAGAGCTACAACCACAATTTCTTGGGCTTTAAAAAATGGAGCTGATTCAATACAAGTTTTTGCAGATTTAGATTTATTAAAAGAATCTGCAATTAAGTGGAAAGCTGAAAAGAGACTAATGCTTGGAGAGAGAGGCGGAAAAAAGATTGAGGGCTTTGATTTAGGAAATTCTCCTTTATCAGTTACAAAAAAAGTTGTTAATGGTAAAAGACTATTTATGAGTACGACTAATGGGACTAAATCATTGCAAAAAGTTCAAAATGCTAAGCATTTATTTGCTATGGGTCTCCCAAATAGGAAAGCAGTTGCCGAAAAAATCATTTCATTAAAAAGTGAAAATGTTTTAATACTTGGTAGTGGTTGGGAAGGATCTTATTCGCTTGAGGATTCTTTAGCTGCTGGTGCTTTGGTCTCATATCTAAAACAGAACTGTAATTTCGAAATTAATATTCTGAATGACGAATTACAAGCTGCTTTGGCACTTTGGGATATCTGGAAAAATGATATTTTGAAATGTTTAAAAACAGCAACCCATGGCAAAAGATTGACAAGTCTTGGAGATTATGAGGATGATTTTAAATGTTGCTCTGAACTTGATTGCTTAGATATTGTTCCAGCTCAAGTTGAAAGAGGTGTGATTCGTGCCTCATGATTTACGAATTGGTTCATTAGGAGTAAGGTCTTGACTGATTTTTTGGTAGCTGCATTGCAAATTACAAGTACTTCAAATGTTGAAGCAAATTTTACTGAAGCAGAAGAACAGATTGAATTAGCTGCTAGAAGAGGTGCTGAGTTAATAGGATTACCTGAGAATTTTGCTTTTTTAGGAGGTGATGATGAAAAACTTAGATTAGCTTCTGAATTGTCAGAGAAGTGTGCAAATTTTCTAAAAACTATGTCACAAAGATATCAAGTATTTCTTTTGGGAGGAGGGTATCCTGTCCCTGCTGGTGATGATAGTCATACTTTTAATAGGTCAGCCTTATTTGGGAAAGATGGACAGATTTTAGCAAAATACGACAAGATTCATTTGTTTGATGTTGATTTGCCAGATGGAAATTTATACAAGGAATCATCCACTATTTTATCTGGAGCAGAATATCCACCTGTTGTTGATATCCCAGGTTTATGCAAAATAGGATTGTCGATTTGTTACGACGTTAGATTTCCTGAACTCTATAGATATTTGTCTTCCAATGGCGCAGAGCTAATTATGATTCCAGCAGCTTTTACAGCATTTACTGGAAAAGATCATTGGCAAATCCTATTACAAGCAAGAGCAATTGAGAATACAGCATATGTAGTCGCTCCGGCTCAAACTGGGATTCATTATGGAAGAAGGCAAAGTCATGGCCATGCAATGGTAATTGACCCTTGGGGTACAGTTTTATCTGATGCTGGAAAAACTCAGGGAGCTGCAATAGCACCTGCTGATAAAGAAAGAGTAAAGAAAATTAGGGAGCAGATGCCAAGCCTTAAACATAGAAAAACCAAATTGTTTTCAAACTAATGATAAAGTTTTTAGATAATAAACTTTTTCGTTATTTATCCGTTTTTTTATTTTTAAATTCTTCAATACTGCCAGTTAAATCTTCAAGCGCTCTTGCGGCATGGGCTATAAATACTAATGGGGTTTTAGAATTAAGAACTAAATCAAATACAAATTTAAAAGCATACTTTCAGAAGGCTAATCAAATATCGGGAGATAGATTCTGGGTAGATTTTCCAGGAGAATTAAAAAATCCCAGAACAATAAAAGGTAATAGCCCAATAAAAGAAATTAGATTAGGTAAACCAAATAAGGGTAAAACAAGACTAGTAATTGAATTTGAGGAAGAGATTTATTTGAAACCTTTGACTTGGCAAATGGTTGGCTTAAATCAAAATATATGGAGAATTAAACTATTTAACCCAAAATATTCATTTAAAAAGATTGGTGAAGGTTTAGTTGAAAAGAAAAGAGGAAATATCAAAGCAAATCAAAATTTATTTCATAAGAAGAAAAACAATTATGGTTACTTGAAACTACCAGAGGTAAAAAGAAACAAGTTTGAGGTTGTAATCGATCCAGGGCATGGAGGACCTGATCCAGGAGCTATAGGTATTGGTGGTATTAGAGAAACAGATGTTGTTCTAGAGATTTCAAAAAAAGTTAAAAATTTACTTCTTGAGAAAGGTGTCGAAGTAAGGTTGACTAGAACAAATGAAGTTGATTTGGATTTACCTCCAAGAGTTTCAATTGCTAATAATACGGATGCAGATATATTTGTAAGTATTCATGCAAATGCTTCAAGAGGTAAAAGAAGAGATATAAATGGTTTGGAAACCTTTTATTACAGAGGGTGGAGAGGAAGATTACTCGCGAAAAGAATTCAAAAACAAATTTTAATGGTTTCCCCTGGGAGTCCTGATCGAGGAGTTAAACAAGGTCGATATTATGTAATTAAAAACACTAGGATGCCTGCAGTCCTCGTAGAAATTGGATTTTTAACGGGAAGATTAGATGCAAGAAGATTAGAAAAAATAACCCATCGAAAAAGATTAGCCTATGCAATTGCAAAAGGTATCCTCGAATATCTAGATAAAGCAGGGTGAAACTTAAAATAGGTATATTTGATAGCGGAATAGGTGGTTTTACTATCCTTAATCCTTTACTAAAAACACGTAAAGATGTAGAAGTTTTTTATTTGGCGGATACAAAAAGAATACCTTTTGGGAACAAAAATTCTAAAGAGATAAGATTAATCGCAAAGGAGATTTGTAATTTTTTTATTGATAAGAATTTGGATGCACTTTTAGTTGCTTGCAACACTACAAATGCGTGTGCGCTTGATATTCTAGAAGATTATTTAAAGATCCCTTGTTTTGATCTTATAAACTCAGTATCGGAAATAGTGGATAAAAAAATAATTGGTGTTCTAGCAACACAAACAACTGTCCGATCATCGTATTACAAGAAAGCTATTAATAATAAAAAAGAGAATACGATAATATTTCAGCAAGAATGTCCAGAATTTGTATCAGAAATTGAAAAAGAAAAATTAAATCTTGATAAGTTAAATAGTCTTTCAGACTTATACTTAAGGCCACTAATAAACAAAAATATTGAAGAATTAATACTTGGATGTAGTCATTATCCTTTAATCTATGACTTTTTAAGAAAAAAATTAGATTCAAATATAAAAATTATTGATCCATCAATAGCATTAATAAAAAAATTTAATGAATCTTTTGCTACTCCAAAAACTGACCGCTATGAGTGCATTTCTCTCGAAAATGTAAAATTTTTTGTTACTTCAGAAAGAGATGAGTTTTCCAGTAAAGTAAAATTTTGGCTTGGAATTAATAAAGAAATTAGGTTGGTTAACCTCCGAAGCCATGTTTGATTCCTTAAGATATATAGGAGGGCAATCATGAATACAGTAACAGAGCTACTTCAACCAGTTGAAAATGATCTTGATGATCTTATTTTAGAACTGAAAAGTCTAATAGGAGCTGGTCACCCAATTCTTCAAGCCGCAGCAGAACATCTTTTTAGTGCTGGGGGAAAAAGGTTGAGACCTGGTATAGTTTTATTGATTTCAAAAGCTATATCTTCTGAATTTTGTTTGACAACCAAACACAAAAGGCTTGCTGAAATAACTGAGATGATTCATACAGCCTCATTAGTCCATGATGATGTTGTTGATGAGGCGTCTACAAGAAGAGGAGTAGATACAGTTCATAGCAGATTTAATACCAGAGTAGCTGTTTTGGCAGGTGACTTTTTATTCGCTCAAGCAAGTTGGCACTTAGCAAATCTTGACAATGTAAATGTAGTTAAATTACTTAGTAGAGTAATAATGGATTTAGCAGAAGGTGAAATCAAACAAAATTTAAATAGATTTGATTCGGCTCAATCTTTTCCCAAATACATCAACAAAAGTTATTGTAAAACAGCATCATTAATAGCCAATAGTTGCAAAGCAGCTGGAGTTTTGAGTGGGATTAATGACGAAAACTTAGCCTCGTTGTTCGATTTTGGCAAAAATATTGGTTTAGCATTCCAAGTTGTAGATGATATTCTTGACTTTACTGGAAATGATAAACAACTTGGAAAGCCCGCTGTAAGTGATCTTGCTAGTGGTTATCTTACCGCCCCAGTTTTATATGCCTTAGAAGAAAATAAACAATTATCTGTTCTTATAAACAGAGAACTTGCTGAAAAAGATGATTTGGATGATGCTCTTAATATCATCATGAACTCTAAAGCTATTGAGAGTTCCAGGAAACTAGCTGAGGATTTTGCAATGCTCTCTAAAGAAGCTATAGCCTGGCTTCCTGATTCAGAATATAAAAGAGCTTTAATGGCTCTTCCAGAATTTGTTATAAGCCGTATTTATTAGATCTATTAGAAATAAATCTTTGAGCTAAATTAATATTAAAATTTTTGAAAACCTTAATTTTTTCGACTAAATTTAATAAGCATAGATTTATTTAATGTCATTAGATAAAAAAAATTCAATCAATAACATACTTGAAGAAAAGAGAATTTTCCCTCCATCAAAAAAATTTGCAGAAAACTCAAATATTAGTACACAAGAAGAATTACTAAGTCTAAAAAAACAAGCATCAAATAATCCTATTCAATTTTGGGAATCTTTTGCAAAATCTGAAATAGATTGGTTTGAGCCATTTCAAACTGTATTAGATAACGAAAATGCACCCTTTTTAAAATGGTTCAAAGAAGGGAAACTCAATATTACATATAACTGCTTAGATAGACACATTAAGAGAGGGCTTGGAGGAAAGACTGCGCTTATATGGGAAGGCGAACCCGGAGATAGCAAAAAGTATACTTATGAAGAACTTCTAAAAGAGGTTTGTAAAGCAGCAAATGCATTAAAAGCAATTGGTGTAAAAAAAGAAGATTTGGTATGTATTTATATGCCGATGATTCCTGAAGCGATGTTTGCGATGTTGGCTTGTGCAAGAATTGGCGCGCCTCATTCAGTTGTCTTCGGAGGATTTTCTTCAGAAGCTTTAAAAGATAGGTTAATTGATGGAAACGCCAGATTTGTTATTACTGCTGATGGTGGCTTTAGAAAAGATAAGGTGATTGAACTTAAGAAAGCAGTTGATGCAGCCATTGAAAGTGGGGCAGATAAAGTTGTTGAAAAAGTAGTTGTTGTTCAACGATCCCAAAAAAACATTTCGATGGTTGATGATAGAGATTTTTGGTGGCACGAATTATTAAAAGATCAAAAAAATCATTGTGAACCAGAAATAATGAATAGCGAAGATAGACTTTTTATTCTTTATACTTCGGGCTCTACTGGAAAGCCCAAAGGTGTAGTACACACTACAGGTGGTTACAATCTTTGGTCCCATTTGACATTTAAATGGATTTTTGACTTAAAAGATGAAGATATTTACTGGTGTACTGCTGATGTTGGTTGGATTACAGGTCATAGTTACATAGTTTATGGACCTTTATCTAATGGTGCTACAACTTTAATGTATGAGGGAGTGCCAAGACCCTCAAATTTAGGGGCTTTTTGGGAAATTGTTCAAAAATATAAGGTTTCTATCTTTTATACTGCACCAACTGCAATAAGAGCATTTATGAAGTCTGGGCGTGAAATACCTGATAAATATAATTTGGAGAGTCTTAGACTTTTGGGCACTGTTGGAGAACCAATTAATCCTGAAGCATGGATGTGGTACAAGGATGTTATTGGTAATGATAAATGCCCTATTGTTGATACTTGGTGGCAAACTGAGACTGGTGGTGTGATGATAAGTCCCTTGCCTGGAGTCGTTGCTACTAAGCCAGGTTCAGCTACTTTCCCTTTGCCAGGAATCGAAGTTGAAATTGTCGATAAGAATGGAGATAAGGTTAAAGAGAACGAGGGTGGCTATTTAATTATTAAGAAACCTTGGCCAGGAATGATGAGAACAATTCACGGAAACTCAGAGAGATATTTGGAGAGTTATTGGGAATATATTTCATTTAAAGGAGAAAAAAATGTTTATTTTGCTGGAGATGGAGCACGCATTGATGAAGATGGATATATATGGATTATGGGAAGAGTTGATGATGTCATAAGTGTTTCAGGACATCGGTTAGGAACAATGGAAATAGAATCTGCTTTGGTAAGTCATAAATCAGTTGCAGAGTCTGCAGTCGTTGGCAAAAAAGATAATTTAAAAGGTGAAGTTATAGTTGCTTTTGTATCTCTAGAGAAAGGCGTGAACGGTTCTTCAGAATTAGTAGAGGATCTAAAGAAACATGTTGTTAATGAAATTGGAATTATCGCAAAGCCTGAAAAGATTATAATTTCTGACTCTCTTCCTAAAACACGTAGTGGAAAAATTATGAGGCGAATTTTAAGATCTTTGGCTGCTGGAGAAAAAATAAGCGGTGATATAAGCACTCTTGAAGATAGTTCTGTTTTGGAGAAGCTGAAAGAATTATCCTAATCAGATTTATCAATTAAGTTGGAAATTTTTTTTATAGTATTTCTTTTGAATTCATCATCGGCCCAGTCTCCCAAAAAATTTTCTCTTAGTCCTGCGCTTGCAATTATAGTATGTGTACCTTTTAACATTACCCCTTTAGAATTGTCTTCTTTTCTAGCTTTCAGACAAGAAAATAATTTATCTGTTTGATCTAATTCGTCTCGGTTGAATTTTATTAGGAAATTATTTTTTTGATTATATGTTTTTTCAATTAATCGCAAAGTTCTTTCAGGGCTTGGACTGAATTCACTATTGAATTCTAATTTTTGAGAAATTTGTTTCAATAATGGAATAGATTTGTTAGCACTGAAGTTATTAAAACTTATTGATATGAATTTTTCGCAATTTCTTCCACCATCAGGGGAAATTAGATGAAGTTTGCAGCCTAGGCTATGACCAATTCTTATTGAAGGAATTGATGCTCCTAGCCTTTTGGATAAAGATATTCGGCAATTCTTGAAATCTCTCCATGCTTTAATAGCAAGTTGTTGGTGATCGAATTGTGGAGTGTATTTATATGCATGTACTGCATAGTTTTTATTAATTAAACTTTCTATGAATCTTCTGTAAGTTAAATCTGGTTTAGAAGCTAGATAACTTCCACCAATAAATTCCACAATTTTTTTAGGATTTGAAGGCCAATAACAAAAATTATTAAATTGATATTTTGTAAAAGTCATCTTTCATAAACTAAAAATGTTGCAAAAATTATTTTCTAATCATATTCCTTAATTTATATTAATTTAAGAGAAATTTTTATTAAATGCGTCAAGATAAATGAAAGTATTCTCAGCAAATTGGATCTGTCAAACAAAAAAGAATTAAATCAATTGGATATTCTTCAAGATCAAGTTATTAGTTATCCCTCTGAAGAGTGTGTTGCTAATCAAAATAAAAAAATTGAAAAAATTTTAATTCTTGATACTGAAACAACAGGTTTAGATGAAAATAAAGATGAAGTGATAGAGATAGGTTGTATTTTGTTTGATGTATCTTTTAAGAGCGTGCTTTCACAAGTTTCATTTTTATTCCCAGTTAATAATAATGAAGCCGAACATATAAATGGTATATCTGCAGAAGTAACTAATATCTCTCAACCATGGGAAGATGGATTGAATTTCTTTCTGAAACTTGTTGATTGTTCGGATTTCATTGTCGCGCATAATGTAGAGTTTGATAAGAAATGGTTTGGGAAAGGAAGATTGCCTAAACTTAATAAAGAATGGATATGCAGTTTAGATGATATTAATTGGTCCTTTCAAAAATCACTAAAAAATAGGCCCTCTGTAACTGATCTAGCTTTATCTTTTTCAATACCAGTTTGGAATTTACATAGAGCTTTATCTGATTGCTTTTACATATCTGAGGTCTTCAAAAAATGCGATAATTTAGAGGAACTTTTACATAAAGCTACCGAACCGAGGTTTTTATACAAGGCCCTTATTAGTTACGAAGATAGATCTTTAGCTAAAAATGCTGGGTTTAGATGGAATAGTCCTGTGCAGGGAGCGTGGTCAAGAAAATTAACTACTGATGAGGCAAAAAATCTTGATTTTAGAGTAGAGATTTTGAATTGATATTCAATAAATTTTTGACAAAGAAAATATCTAGTGCATCTTACAGGGCATCCATTTATTACCCATTTTATGTGCTCCAATACATCCGTATTTTGAGGCAGCCTTTTCAGCTTCTTGTTTAGTGTTAAATAGATCTGACATCATATTTTCTTTGCTTGAATTTGAAATTTGTTTGGAATGATTATGATGATTTTTTTGAGAATTAGGTTGATACTCCCATATCCCCATAGTCGTTACCCCAGCAGAGATAATTCCCATCCCAACTACTGATAAATTTACTATTCCCATTGCTACTGCACCAATAGAGAATACACCCATTGGAACTACTCCAATACTTATTACTCCCATTGGCACTATTCCTATCGAAACTATACCAAGGGGTGCTATTCCAAAAGCAATTTTTTTTGGTTTTGTACCGCAATGCAGAGTCTCTTTATTTTTATTAATTTCCAATAGTTTTTCTAAATGTTAAATTAAAATTATCTCATAAAACAATCAATCAAAGTTTTATTCCTAACTTGAATTAAAAATTTTGAATTATTTTCTAGAACTTTGAATAACTTAAAAAATCTTAGAGGAATGGTAGATTTGCTGCCTGACCAATTAATAAAGTGGCAAAACGTTGAGAAAATTGTATTAGAGCAGCTTGCAAGAGCATCTATCAATGAAATAAGAACACCAATACTAGAAATGACCGAATTATTTATAAGAGGAATTGGTGAAGGAACAGATGTTGTCAGTAAGGAAATGTATACTTTTCTTGATAGGGGGGAGAGATCCTGCACTCTTAGGCCTGAAGGAACCGCTTCCGTTGCGCGAGCGTTGATACAAAATGGTATGTCGTCTAATCCACTTCAGAAACTTTGGTACATGGGCCCTATGTTTCGATATGAAAGACCTCAAGCAGGTAGACAAAGACAGTTTCATCAGTTAGGTGTTGAGTTTATAGGATACGATTCAGTTAGAAGTGATGTTGAAATTGTTGCTCTGGCTTGGGATGTCTTGACTAAATTAGGAATAAAAGAACTTAATCTTGAAATAAATACTTTAGGTGATGTAAGTGATAGATTAAATTTTCAGAAATCCTTTATAAAATGGCTAGAAATAAATAAAAATTCTCTAGATTTAGATTCTCAGAATAGAATTACTAAAAACCCTTTGAGGATTTTGGACTCAAAGAATATTCAAACAAAAAAAGCTCTTGAAAATGCACCAAGATTATTTAATTTTTTGTCTGATAAAAGTCATAGTAGATATTCAGACTTAAAAAAACAATTAGAGTTTTTAAAAATACCTTACGTTGAAAATATGAATTTAGTAAGAGGTTTAGATTATTACACCCATACCGCCTTTGAAATTACTAGTGGGGCTTTAGGTTCCCAAGCTACAGTTTGTGGGGGAGGAAGATACGACGATTTAATAAAACAAATGGGAGGTCCAAATACCCCGGCAATTGGATTCGCTATTGGTCTAGAAAGATTAATCTTACTAGCAGGGAAAGAGCTTGAACTTCCAAGAAATACTGATATTTATATTATTAATCAAGGTTTAATTGCTGAATCACTAGCTATGGATTTATCTAGAAAATTAAGAAATTATGATTTGATAGTTGAGTTAGATTTAAGTGGAGCTTCATTTTCTAAACAATTTAAAAAGGCAAATAAACTAAAATCTAAAAGTATTATTGTCATTGGTGATGATGAGGCAGCTAAAAGAGAATTTTTAATAAGACTCTTTGATCAATCAGGTAATGAAAATAAAGAAGAGGTTATATCTTTTGATAATGATATTAAATTAGAAAATTGGATTAATAAAAACTTGCTTGCGAAGTGATGCTGTTGATGTTGGTAATAATTTTTCTTTTGATAATTATTTTATTTAATTTAATAAATTTTCTTAAATTAAATAAAAAACAAAAAGGTTTGAAGGCTAAAAATTTTACAACTTTCAATAAGAAGAATCTTAATAATTGGATGAATTTAACCAAAAAAGAGCGTTATAACTTATCAAAACAAGACTCTTTTAACTATATGGATAGAAGAAAACTTTTATTAGAGGAAATTAGAAAAGAGTATAAAGAAATATCTAGAGAAAATTCGAAGAAAAACATTAAGAAAAAATAATTATGGAAAATTTCTGGACTTCTAATAAACCCATAAAAGGATTAAGACATTTTGTTTTAGTAAATGAGACTAGAGAACAAGGAAATATTATTTTTTCGATGGTTTCTGTACTTGATTCTGAAATTAATTTAAAAACTACTTACGAAGAATTAATAAATAGTGGAAATTGGTACAAGGGTTGGATCAATCTTCCAAAGCTTCAATCGATTACAGAAGAATACCTTAACTATAAATCCATCCATAAAGGAGAAGGTATCGATGAGATATTTATAAATGAAGATTCTTTATTTAATATTTCTTAATTTGACATAAATCATTCAGATCTCTTTTCTTTACTAATACTAGGTTTTTTTGTTAATTAATAATTATTTAAAAGTTTTACCCCTTTCAAAAAAATAAAATTAACGTTATCAAGGATTAATAATATTTACTTAATTCAATGTTAGGGGATATATGGAGCTCATCTGAGTTGACCGCGGAAAAACTTGGAATAACTGAAATTAAACTTTCATTTTTACGTGAAAATGGAATACTAAAGCCTGGGATTCATTGGAAAAGCTCTCCACTCGGTCAGAAAAAACCTTGGAGGCCCAAAGCGCTTTACAATGTAAAAATGTGCAGAAAAATAATTAATAAATTTTATTCTGAAGAAAACTATAATATTGCAGCCTGAAACTTATAAATTTTTTATAAACTTAGAAAAATATATCAATCCCTATTTAATAAGATTTTCATCCTTACACTCAATTAGTGTGTTTTGCAAAGTTGGATATAAGTTAATCATATTTATATATTGTTTTGACTTTCTGTATGATTTTGCAGCCTTTTTGTAATGAACTTCAGATTTCATTTCTAGTGAAAATTTTCTAGAAGACTCTTGAGAAGTGGTCATAATAATTGATGTCTTATCCCATATTTAATAATTGTTTGAGAATGAGGCAATAAATAGGAAGGTTTAATGAAACAAAACATCGTTTTATGTCAGCAAAAAGAAATTTTAAAAAAAAAAATTAAACCTAAAACTCATTTTATTTGATATGCAATCTATTCTCTGGCAATAACTTTACCGTTGAAACCTAACTTATTTTATATTTAATCGTTTTGGGAAATTAATTAATTTTTTTTTCTTAGGATTACTAATTTTTACAATTTTGTTGTGAATTCAACTGTTTGATGAAAATTAAAGTATTCTCAAAACGTTTAAGCTAATCATTTCCTAAATGCAAACCTACGGTAATCCAGATACCACTTACGGGTGGTGGGCTGGAAATTCAGGTGTAGCTAATCGCTCAGGAAAATTTATCGCTGCTCATGTAGCTCATGCAGGATTAATTGTTTTCTGGGCTGGTGCTTTCACCCTTTTTGAACTTTCACGATTTGATCCTAGTGTTCCTATGGGTCATCAACCTTTAATTGTTCTTCCACACTTAGCAACTCTAGGGATAGGGTTTGACGCTAATGGCGTTGCGATGGGAGATACTAAACCTGTACTTGCAATAGCAATCGTACACTTAGTTTCTTCTATGGTTTTAGCTGCTGGTGGACTTTTACATTCTCTACTTCTTCCAGGAAATTTAGAAGATTCAGATATTGCAAGAGCAAGAAAATTCAATATTGAATGGGATAATCCTGACAAATTGACATTTATTCTTGGACATCATCTCCTCTTCTTAGGATTTGCAGTTATTGCTTTCGTTGAATGGGCCAGAGTCCATGGGATTTATGATCCAGCTATTGGTGCTGTAAGACAAGTTGAATACGAATTAAACTTAGCAAAAATTTGGAATCATCAAACAGACTTTTTGACTATCGATAGTCTGGAAGAGGTTATGGGTGGTCATGCATTCTTAGCTTTTGTCGAGATTACAGGTGGTGCGTGGCATATTGCTACTAAGCAGGTAGGAGAATTTACTAAGTTCAAAGGTAAAGGTCTTCTATCAGCTGAGGCTGTTTTATCTTGGTCATTAGCAGGTATAGGCTGGATGGCTATTATTGCAGCTTTCTGGAGTGCAGCAAATACAACTGTTTATCCTGTTGAATATTTTGGTGAACCACTAGAGTTGAAATTTAGTATTTCTCCATATTGGATTGATACTGTTGATCTTCCTGATGGTGAGTTTACATCAAGGGCATGGTTAGCAAATGTTCACTACTACTTTGGCTTCTTCTTTATACAAGGTCACCTTTGGCATGCTCTAAGAGCATTAGGCTTTGATTTCAAGAGAGTTACTAATGCTATTAGTAATATTGATAGTGCCACAATTACCCTCAAGGATTAAGTTCTTAATTTAATCATTAATAAAAAAGGCCCTTTAGAGGGCCTTTTTTTTTATTTGAAAAATTTTGTTTATTAATTTAGATTTAGAATTATATGTTTTTGAAATCATTGAATATTTTTTCGATACAGAATAAATATATTTTTTCAAATTCTCTATTGATAAGTTTTTTGGGATTTTTAATTATATTTTTTTTGCTGATTTTTGGGAGAAAATTTAAACTAGCTGTTCAACTCGAGAGATTTGGATTACCGATAGCTGTCATATCAGGAATTTTAGGTATATCTATAGGCCCATTTGGAGCGATACACTTTTTACCAAAAGAAACAATCAATGTTTGGAGTAATTTTCCTACTCCTCTTTTGTCATTAGTCTTCGCGACTTTAATGATGGGACGACCTATCCCGAATATAAATGGTTTAGTTAAACCAATTTTTAATCAATTTCTATTAGCTCTTTCTCTAGGTTTCGGACAATTTTTTGTCGGTGGTCTTGTTGTTAAATATTTTCTACCTCCATCTATGGATGCAAATCCTCTAATGGGCTGTTTAATAGAGGTAGGTTTTGAGGGTGGTCATGGAGCTGCATCAATAATCGGTGAAAGTTTTAATAAGCTGGGTTTCCCAAATGGTCTGGATCTTGGTTTAGCTATGGCTACCATGGGTCTTTTATCCTCTTCAATTTTGGGTAGCATATTTATCTTTCTTGGTAGAACTTTAGGTCTTTCAGATACTGAGGAAATTCTTGAAGAAAAAGATACTCTAAAAGGGAAAAAAAATATAGGAATTTTTGCAGATTTAAGAATTTTTATAATAAATCTTGGATTCTCTGGTTTGGCAATTTCTTTTGGTGTTTTGCTACTAAATTTTTTAAAGAATATTTCAAGTTCTTTTGGTGATTTTTCGAAGGAAATTATTTTTTCACTACCAGTATTTCCTTTTATTCTTATAGGTTCGCTCCTTATTAGATATATTTTAGAGAAAACCAAAAATACAGAATTGATTTCAAATATTCTGCAAAGGGAAATTGGTATTTTATCCACTGACTTATTGATTTTTACAGCTATGGCGAGTTTA
>MWOX01000149.1 GCA_002026005.1 Prochlorococcus sp. HOT208_60m_808M21 | reverse complement strand
CCTCTTTACCTGATCTAATATCTGGTTTACTTACAATCTCACAAAGTGCTATTCCAGCACGATTGTAATCAACTAAAGAATACTTTGAGCCAGCTAATCTATCACTACCTGAATGGACTAGTTTTCCTGCGTCTTCTTCCATATGTAGCCTTTCTATCCCAATTTTTTTGATATAAGGTTCTTTGTCCTTTTCAATTATTTCAACCTCTAACCAGCCATTTTCAGCTAGTGGCTCATCAAATTGTGAAATTTGATAATTTTTAGGCAGATCAGGATAAAAATATTGTTTTCTATCAAATTTACAATGTTCTGCAACATTTAAATTTAATGCTAACGAAGTTTTTACAGCATACTCAAGAACAGTCTCATTCAAAACTGGAAGGGTTCCTGGTAACCCACAAACTACAGGATCTATATGCGTATTAGGTGCATCACCAAAAGCTGTTGACGCAGATGTGAATATTTTACTTTTCGTATTAAGCTGTACATGAGTTTCCAAACCAATCACAGCCTCCCAAGATTCCAAATTGTTCATTATAAAAAGTCTCTTTATTAATATTATTGGATATAAAGGAAAAGAGGACCAAAACACAAATAAAAATATTAATTATTAAATGTCACAAGAAACCAAAAATTCAATATTAATCATTGGCGGTGGACTTTTAGGTTTATCTATTGCGTATGAATTTTCTAGAAATAACTTCAATGTTTTAGTTTTAAGCAAAAACAGAAATGAATCAGCTGGATTTGTTGCTGCAGGAATGTTAGCTACTCATGCTGAAGGGCTCGAAAATGAATTACTAAAATTTGGCCAAGAAAGTCAAAGTCTAATTCCAAAGTGGATAAAAAGTATTGAACAAGATAGCAATATTGAATGCGGTTTAAAAAAATGTGGCATAGTAGTTCCTTTTAAAAACAAAGAAGATCTTGAAGAGTTTCCCACTTATGAATATGGAAAATATTTAAATCACAAAGATCTTCAAACAGAAATTAAAGGGATGAATTCTATTTGGAAACATGGTTTACTTTTTGAACAAGATGGTCAAATAGATAACCGAAGAAGACTGATGCGTGCTCTTGAGAGAGCATGCTCCTTGCATGGAGTCGAATTTCAAGAAGGATCAGAAGTAGAGGATTTGACATTCGAAAAAAACAAAATTACAGGTGCAACAGTTTTATGTGCCACTGGGGAACTAAAAAAAATTAACTGCGAAAAAGCAATTATATGCAGCGGTGCTTGGAGTAAAAAAATTTTTAATAAGATTCCCGTCTTTCCTGTAAAGGGACAAATGCTATCAATACAAGGTCCAACAAATTTTTTGAAAAGAGTTATTTTTGGTCCAAAAACTTATCTAGTTCCCCGTGATGATGGACTTATTATAGTTGGAGCTACAGTTGAAAAAGATTCAAAATTTAATCAGGGTAATACTCCTAATGGAATAAAACAACTGCAAGAAGGCATTCGCTCCTTATTGCCCGAAGCTATTAATTGGCCACAAATGGAACATTGGTGGGGGTTTAGACCTTGCACACCAGATCTAAAACCAATAATTGGAAGATCAAAAATTGAAAATCTTTTTATAGCTACAGGACATTACAGAAATGGAGTTTTATTTGCTGCAATAACAAGTGATCTTCTTTTGAAAATAGTTCAAAATAAAAATCTCAAAGAAATAGAAAAAAGCTTTTTAGAAAAATTTAGTTTAGATAGATTTGCGGTTTAAATTTTAATTTTCAGATCGCCATTTCGCATCAGAAGTTTCCCACTGACATAATTCCTCTTCGTTAAACCATAGATCAATTTCAAAGTTTGCTGTATCTTCTCCATCAGAACCATGAATTATATTCCTCCCAATATCAATAGCTAAATCTCCTCTTATTGTTCCAGGCTCTGCTTCCAGAGGTTTTGTAGCACCTATTAGCTTTCTAGCACTCAAAATAACTCCTTCGCCTTCCCACACCATTGCTACAACAGGACCACTTGAAATAAAGTCTACTAAATCACTAAAAAAGGGTCTTTCTCTATGTACTCCATAATGATTTTGAGCAAGATCTTTTGAAGGAATTAATTGCTTTAATCCAACCAATTTAAATCCTTTTTTTTCAAATCTGCCAATAATCTCACCAACATATCCTCTTTGAACTCCATCTGGTTTAATTGCAATAAAGGTCCTCTCTTTGGTCATTTAGTTAATAATCACTCTATGTATATTCAACTTTTAGGTGGTAACTTGGCAAGTAATCATTAAAATAAAAGATATTGTTTTGAGTTATTTTCAAAAACATTTATTAATCAAAAAGACATAAATTGACCAATTTTGAGCCGAAAAAATTAAAGAATATTTGGACTATTGAAGATAGTATTTCGACTTACAACATAGACAAATGGGGAGATAAATATTTTTCTATAAATTCCAAAGGAAATATATCAGTAACTAAAGATATAAAATCTAAAAATAAGATTGATCTTTTTAAGCTTGTCAAAGAACTTAAAAGTAGAGAAGTAAATCCTCCATTAATCATAAGATTTAATGATATCTTGAAAGATCGCATAAATGCATTACATGACTCTTTTTTAAAAGCAATAAAAACCTATAAATATAAGAACATTTATCAAGGCGTTTTTCCTGTCAAATGTAATCAACAAAAAAATGTCCTAGAAAAGATAATAGAGTTTGGTAACCAATGGAATTTTGGTTTAGAGGTAGGAAGTAAATCAGAACTATTAATTGGCCTTGCACTTCTTGAAAACCAAAATTCATTATTAATATGCAACGGATATAAAGATAAAAAATATATCGAGATTGCTACTTTAGCCAGAAAACTTGGCAAAAATCCAATAATAGTTATTGAACAACGAGATGAGGTAAAAAGAATTATTCAAGCAGTTCAAGAACTTAAAGCGACTCCATTGATAGGAATTAGAGCAAAGTTATCAAGTAAAAGTAGTGGTAGGTGGAGTAAATCTATTGGAGATAATTCCAAGTTTGGATTATCAATCCCAGAAATTATGTCGACAATAAAAGAACTAAAAGAAGTAAATCTTATCAACGAAATGAAATTGCTCCATTTTCATATAGGAAGTCAAATAAGTGATATTGCTGTGATCAAAGACGCATTACAAGAAGCGAGTCAAATATATGTTGAACTATGCAAACTAGGAGCCCCAATGCAATATATCGACGTTGGGGGAGGATTAGGAATAGATTTTGATGGAACTAAAACCTCCTCCAACACCTCTACTAATTATTCTATTCAAAACTATGCTAACGATGTAATTGCAACTATTAAGGATTCATGTGAATTAAATAATATTAAGCATCCAATCATAATCTCAGAAAGTGGAAGAGCAATAATTAGTCATTGTTCAGTTTTAATTTTTAATGTCTTGGGAACAAGCCATGTCAGTTCCAAACTACAAATTGTTGATAAAAAAAATCAACAATTAATAATTTCAAATTTACTTGAAACTTTCTATGAATTAAAAAAACTTAAAAATAAAAAAATAAATTTATCTCAAATAATTGAACTATGGAATGACGCAAAAAAGTTTAAAGAAGATTGCTTAGTCGCTTTTAGATTAGGATTTTTAAGTTTGGCAGAAAGAGCTTATGCGGAGGAACTTACTTGGGCTTGTGCAAAAGAAATTTCTAATAACCTGAATAATGATGAAATCAATCACCCTGATTTATCTGAAATTACAGAAACTCTTGCATCAACTTATTATGCAAATTTATCTATCTTTAAATCTATCCCCGATAGCTGGGCAATAAATCAGATTTTTCCAATAGTACCAATACATAGGCACTTAGAGGAGCCTTTCTGCAAAGGGAACTTTGCAGATTTAACTTGTGATTCAGATGGGAAACTAAATAATTTTTTTGATGATGGAAAAATTAAATCATTACTAAATTTACATAAGCCAGAAGAAAATAAAGATTATCTAATTGGAATTTTTATGGCTGGAGCCTATCAAGAAGCATTAGGAAACTTGCACAATTTATTTGGCAGCACAAACATTGTTCATATAGATATAAATCAAGATAATTCATATAAGGTCAAAAATATTGTTAAGGAGGACAGTAAATCTGAAATTTTACAATTATTAGATTACAGTTCATCTTCTTTGGTTGAATCTATAAGAATTAATACTGAATCAGCAATTGATCAAAAAAAATTAACTATTGAAGAAGCAAGGAAATTAATGGATCAAATCGAAATTAGTCTCAGAAAAAGTAGTTATTTATCAGAATGACTATCTAATGTTTTTTGCAAATGATTTTTAGCATAATCTAAAGCATCACTTAACTTATCAATATCTTTAGCACCTGCTTGAGCAAAGTTAGGCTTTCCTCCTCCACCTCCCGAACAAATTCTTGCAATCTCATTAATTAATTTACCTGCATGCAATCCTATTTTTACTGAATCATTACCTAAAGAAACTACAAATAACAACTTTTTATTTTCTGGATTTGGTATTCCCCCAAGAATCACTATTGCTTTATTTCCCAAATGAGAAGTTAAATTAAGTGCTGCAGATTGCAAAGAATTCCCATCCAAGCCATCAATCTGATTTACTAAAATTGAAAAAGAATTTATTATTTCTGCGGATGATTTTATAGAAGAGTATTTAAAATATGCAATTTCATCTTTCATTTTTTGTATCTCTTTATTCTTATTAATAAGCTCTGCTTGCAAATTATTAACCCTTTCAAAAAGTTGATTAGGATTGGCTTTTAATAAATCACTTAGTTGATTTACTAAAACATTTCTATCACTGAAATAGTCTAATGCTGATTGGCCTGATAATGCTTCGATTCTTCTTACTCCGGCTGAGATTCCTTCCTCACTTATTATTTTAAAAGAACCTAGTTCGGATGTATTTTTAACATGTGTGCCACCACAAAGTTCCATTGAAACTCCTGGTACATTAACAACGCGCACTTCATGATCATATTTTTCTCCAAACATGGCAACTGCGCCCTTTTCAAGAGCCTCACTCTTGGACATATTTTTTATTTCTAGGGCATGATTTTCCATAATCCAAGAGTTAACTAAAATCTCAATCTTAGAAATTTGATCTTTAGAAATAGGATTAGAGGAATTAAAGTCAAATCGTAATTTATTGAAGGCTACTAATGAACCTTTCTGACCAACACTTTCATTAACAACTGATTTAAGTGCAGATTGTAATAAATGAGTAGCTGTATGATTTGCAGCAGCCTTAGCTCTATTAGAAGAGCTAACATTAGTCTTAACTTTTTGTCCAATATTTAATATCCCTTTTTTGATCGTTCCATAATGTAAAAAAACATTTTTCTTTCGAATAACATTATCAACCAAGACCTCAACATCTTTTGAAAATATCGTTCCAATATCACCAACTTGACCGCCAGATTCTCCATAAAAAGTTGTCTGATCAAGAACAATTAAAACTTTCTGACCTTCACTTGCTTGCTTAACTAATGTTGAATCCAAGAATATACCCTTTATTTCAGCTTCCGAAACGAGAGATTCATAACCATTAAAAACAGTTTTGTTAAAAAGATCTATTTCTCTTTCTAATGATCCCTCTAATGTCAAATCAATATTACTTGAAGCAGCTTTAGCTCTCTCTTTTTGTGCATTCATTTCTTCTTCAAAACCCTTTACATCTACACTAATGCTATTTTCTTCAGCAATTTCTACAGTAAGTTCTAGAGGAAATCCATAGGTATCATAAAGTTCAAAAGCTTTAAAACCAGAAATTAATTTCTGCCCTGAAAAAATTAACTCATCTAACAATTTCTCTCCTCTTTCAAGAGTTTCCCTAAATCTTATTTCTTCAATTTTTATCTCATTCAAAATTAAATCATTATTATTTTTTAAATCAGGATAATTATTTTGCATTAAATTAATTCCGACAGTAGCAATATGAGGTAAAAAATCATTTGTTATACCTAATAATCTGCCATGTCTGACCATTCTTCTAATTAGCCTTCTTAATATATATCCCCTGCCGAGATTACTTGCTGCTACTCCATCAGAAATTAAATGAATAACAGCTCTTGTATGATCACCAATGATTTTTAAAGAAATTTTGTTTTTATCATCTGAAGAAAAATAATCAATATTTGCAATCTCACAAATTTTTTGAATAATAGGAAAAATTAAATCTGTCTCATAATTATTTTGCTTTTTTTGTAGTATTTGAGCCATCCTTTCAAGACCCATTCCTGTATCAATATTTTTAAATTTTAAATCTGTCAATTTTCCATTAGGATCACGATTATATTGCATAAAAACAAGATTATAAAATTCAATAAAACGATCTCCATCTTCTAAATCAATATTCTGCAGACCCTTTTCAGGATTAAAATCATAATAAAGTTCTGAACAAGGTCCACATGGACCTGTTTTGCCAGATGACCAAAAATTATCTTCCTCACCTAGTTTCACTATCCGATCTGGATGAATACCAATTTCATCTCTCCAAATTTTTGCAGATTCTTCGTCTTCGTGAAAAACACTCACAATTATATTTTCAACAGAAAGTTGATAAATATTAGTAACTAATTCCCAAGCCCATTGAATAGCCTCTCGTTTAAAATAATCTCCAAAAGAGAAATTACCAAGCATTTCAAAAAAGGTGTGATGTCTAGCTGTAACTCCAACGTTTTCTATATCGTTTGTTCTGATGCACTTTTGGCTAGATGTAGCCCTTTTTGATGGTCTTTCTTTTAAGCCTAAAAAAACTGGTTTAAAAGGCAGCATTCCAGCAATTGTGAGCATAACCGTAGGGTCATCTGGAATCAAAGATGCACTTGGAATGATTCTATGTAATTTTTCACTGTAAAATTTTAAAAAAGCATTTCTTATCTCATCTCCAGTAACTATTTTTTTAATTAGTTGAGATGCCATTTATCCAGAATAAGAAGATTAAAAATTAAAGAAAAGCGTAATTTCGGTTATTTCGCAAAAATAATCACGCGAATTTATATTCTATATAACTAAAGTTAATTCATAAAGCTAATTATCCTATGATAGCCTCTGGCCAGACAAGTAATTCTAAATTGGCACAAACTAATAACAAGTTGACGGTTCAATCTCAAAACTTTGCTGATGATTCTTGTGCCATAAGATCTTTGGATTGGGATCGCAGCAGATTTGATATTGAATTTGGTTTAAGAAATGGAACTACTTACAATAGTTTTATTATTAAAGGAGAGAAACTAGCAATTATTGATACTAGTCACGCAAAGTTCAAAGAATTATGGTTTGAAGAATTACTGAAAGAGGTGAATCCACAAGAAGTTGATTATTTAATTACGAGCCATACAGAACCTGATCATTCTGGTTTAATAGGTAATCTTTTAGAATTAAACCAAAATATCACAGTAGTTGGATCAAAATTAGCCCTTAAATTTATTGAAGACCAAATACATATTCCCTTTAAGCGTCTAGAGGTTAAGAGTGGAGAGTTTTTAAATCTCGGAACTAATCCTAATAGTGGTTTTGAACATAATATTGAATTCATAAGTGCACCAAATTTACATTGGCCAGATACCATATTTTCATATGACCACAGTACACATATTCTCTATACGTGCGATGCATTTGGACTTCATTATTGTTCTGACGAATTTTTTGACACTGATCAAAAAGAAATATACGAAGATTTCCGGTTTTATTACGATTGCCTTATGGGTCCAAACGCTAGAAGCGTTCTGCAGGCAATTAAAAGAATAGATAAGCTACCTGAATTAAAAACAATAGCTGTTGGTCATGGGCCTTTGCTACATAATCAGGTCAATTTTTGGAAAGGGAAATATCTAGAATGGAGTAGCAATAAAAGCAAAGGTAATGATTTTGTATCAGTATGCTACATAA
This sequence comes from Prochlorococcus sp. HOT208_60m_808M21, assembly GCA_002026005.1. Lineage (GTDB taxonomy): Bacteria > Cyanobacteriota > Cyanobacteriia > PCC-6307 > Cyanobiaceae > Prochlorococcus_A. Next base: position 5,885 of record MWOX01000149.1, on the reverse strand, counting down.
GCGACTATGGTTATTGCGATCGACTAAGTCAAGCTATATCTCATGGAATAAGTAAAGCAGATGCACAAGTTCAATTAATAGATTTAAGATCTTCTGACCCGCAAGAATTAACAAGTTTAATTTCCGAATCAAAAGCAGTAGTCATTCCCACATGGCCAGTGGACTCAGATAATGAATTAAAAGAATCTCTCGGGACTTTATTTGCAGCACTTAAACCAAAACAATTTACAGCAGTCTATGATGCATTTGGTGGAAATGATGAACCAATAGACTCCTTAGCAAATAAATTAAGAGAACTTGGCCAAAAAGAAGCTTTCTCCCCTTTAAGAGTTAAAAATATTCCAGATCCAATTGTTTATCAACAATTCGAGGAAGCTGGAACTGATTTGGGTCAATTGATCAATAAAAAGAAGAATATTGCCTCTATGAAGAGCCTTGATTCAAATTTAGATAAAGCGTTAGGTAGATTAAGTGGCGGATTATATGTAGTAACAGCGAGCCAAGGGGAAGGTTCGACATTTAGACAAAGTGCAATGGTCGCAAGTTGGGTTAGTCAAGCAAGCTTTTCTCCACCAGGTATTACAGTTGCAGTAGCAAAAGATAGAGCTATTGAATCATATATGCAAGTTGGGAAAGGTTTCGTTGTGAATATTTTGAGAGAAGATAACTATCAAAAAATGTTCAGACATTTTTTAAAAAGATTTGCGCCTGGAGCTGATAGGTTTGCGGATGTAGATGTAATTAGCAACATCGCTGAAGGAGGACCAGTTCTCTCAGATTCACTCGCCTTTTTAGATTGTAAAGTCAGTTCAAGACTGGAGACTCCAGACCATTGGATAATTTACGGAATTGTTGAAAATGGTAATGTTTCTGACTTATCATGTAAGACAGCAGTTCATCACAGAAAAGTTGCTAATCACTATTAAAAATTAAGTCTTTGAAATGTCGGATATTAATATAGGCTTACTTGCAGAAAATCAAAATTTATCAGAATTTGAAATTACTGAAAATTTTTCTTGTGTAAGATTCTTAGACCAAAATAAAGAAAGATTCGAACTTGAATTTAACCTTGAAAAAGGAACCTCTTTTAATACTTTTTTCATTAGAAGTCATGAGGAACTTTTTATTATTCATCCACCTGAGAAACAATATTTAGATTCGTTTAATAAAGTAATTTCTAAGTTTTGTGATCAATTTAAATTAAGTAAAATCAACTTCATTTCTGGTCATATTAACCCCCAAATTATTGAAACTATAAAGAATATAAGTACCCAATTTCAAAACACAACTATTACTTGCTCTAATCCAGGTTATAAACTTATTAGCGAACTTTGGAATCAAAGAAATCCTACCTTAGAAAACTTTATCGAAATTCAATTACCTGAAATAAACATAATCAAAAAAGAACTTAATTTAGAATTAGATAACATTTCATTAGAGTTAATTCCTATTCCAACAGCACGTTGGCCAGGTGGCCTGATAATTTATGAGCGTAATCAGGAAATACTTCTTAGTGAAAAAATTTTTTCTGCACATATTGCATCTAAATATTGGTCTGAAACAAATCGAGTTAGTACAGAAATTGATAGGAAACATTTTTATGATTGCTTGATGGCACCAATGTCTAATCAAGTAGTATCAATAACTGAAAAAATTTCGGATTATGAGATTAAAACTATTGCACCATTACATGGTCCCGCGATCGAATATAGCTTAAAAAGCTTTTTAAATGACTATATTAGATGGGGAGAGAATCTCTCAACCAATAATCATAAGATCGCTCTGATATATGCAAGTGCATATGGGAACACAGCATCAATAGGCGATGCATTGGCTAAAGGGATAAATAGAACTTCTGTAGAAGTTGAAAGTATTAATTGTGAATTTACACCTAATGATGTACTCGTAAAATCCATCCAAAATGCTGATGGATATTTAATAGGCTCACCCACATTGGGTGGTCATGCCCCAACTCCAATAGTTAGTGCACTAGGAACATTGTTAGCAGAGGGCAATAGAAATAAGCCAGTGGGAATTTTTGGGAGTTTTGGTTGGAGCGGCGAAGCTATAGATTTACTTGAAACAAAATTAAAAGACGGTGGTTTTAAGTTTAGTTTTGACCCTATAAGGATTAAATTCAGTCCAAATAAACCAAAGATTAAAGAGTTAGAAGAAATAGGAACACACTTTGGGAGAAAAATTATAAAAAAAGCAAAGAAAAAACCCAGAAAATCAGATACCGGAATGATTACTAGCAAAACAGATCCAAAGCTACAAGCTCTTGGAAGAGTAATCGGTTCTCTTTGTGTCCTGACAGCCTCTAAAGGCAAAAATGAGAATAATATTAAAGGAGCTATGCTTGCATCTTGGGTTAGTCAAGCAAGTTTTTCTCCGCCCGGGGTAAGTATTGCAGTAGCAAAAGATAGATCAGTAGAGTCTCTTCTGCAAATAGGAGATTCATTCGCATTAAATATTCTTAGTGAAAAAGATTTTAAAGAACCTTTGAAAAGATTTACAAAGCCCTTTGCACCTGGAGAAGATAGATTTAAAGGAATAAATATTGAATTAACTCCTAATGAACAGATAATCATTCCTGAATCGCTCGCATGGTTAGATGCTTCTGTAAAAGAGAGAATGGAATGTGGGGATCATTGGGTAATTTACGCCGAAGTACTACACGGTAATATACTAAAATCCGATAGTCTAACTGCAGTTCATCACCGCAAAACAGGTGCTAACTATTAAATTAATTCATCTAATTTATGACTGAAACAAAAGATCTAATAATCATTACGGCTAGTTGTGGTAAAAATCTAGAACTTTCTGAAAAATTTCTTGAAAAAAGTAATGAACTTAAAATAAGTTCTGAAATTTTAGATCTTACCACTCTTGATATTCCATTATTTAATCCAAGAATTCACAGCAAAGAAAATATTCCAAATGAAATAGAAGAACTAAAAAAAAAGCTTTTTAAGATTGAAAGGTGGGTGATTTGTGCGCCTGAATATAATGGATCTATACCTCCCATTCTCTCGAACTTCATAGCATGGCTCTCTATTTCAGGAGATGACTTTAGGAATTTATTTAATGGTCAACCGATTGCAATTGCAACATTTTCTGGTGGCATAGGTCTAGAACTGCTGACCTCATTACGCATTCAATTAGTGCATTTAGGAAGTCAAGTATTAGGAAGGCAACTTTTGTCCTCATATAGTAAACCTATAGATACAAAAACTATTGAAGATATTATTCAAAGACTTTTACAAATGAAAAAATTAACAACTTAAACTTTTAAAAAAAATTTTATCAATTTTTTTCATTCCAAACTTTTAAAATTTCTCTAGCCATTGGAAGCGCATGTACTGAACCTCCACCAGGTGTATTTTGTGCAAAAGCAACCACTAGTAACTCACTCTTTTCAGAGGGAGTAAAGCAAACGAACCAAGCATGATCAAGGCCTCCCTCACCATCTTCAGCGGTTCCAGTTTTACCTGAAACTGGAGGTAAATTTGAAACTCCATAATTAATTGATACTCCTGTACCAGACTCTACTACTTTCCTAAGACCTCTTTGTATCAATTGAATATTTTGCGGATCAATGTCTATTAGAGTACGTTGTCTATCTAAAAGACTTTCTACATCTTTTTTAGTCAAATGTGGAGTAACTAAATAACCTCCATTTGCAATAGCAGCATAAGCTCTTGCTATTTGAATAGGAGTAACTTGAACAACAAATTGTCCAATAGACATACTTGCAATATCTTCAGGAACCCATGGAGTTCTTCCTGGTTTACCCCAACCTCTACCTTTTTTAGCCCATTCACTACTAGCTACTAATCCTTGATTTTCTTGTTCAGAAATTTCAATTCCAGATAAAGCACTAAAACCAAGCTTTCTAGAGACTTTATAAATTTCATCAACTCCTACCCCATATCCAACTTGATAAAAAAATGTATTACTTGAAACTCTTAAAGCATCTTCATAACCTATTACCCCAAAACCTAAATCATTATGCTCCCTAAAACATTGGCTTCCATAAGTGATACATGGCTTTGTATCTAAAAGAGTAGCACTAGGAAATTTACCACTTTCTAAACCAGCTAAAGCAGTTACAATTTTCCATACACTTCCTGGATCGTAAGCATTTAATGCTCTATTAAAAAGAGGTTTTTCTGGAGAATTAAATATCTTATTATATTCTTTTTCAGGTTTGAAATCCTTTGAAAAAAAATTCAAATCAAAGGTAGGCTTACTCGCCATGGCCCTTATTGCACCATCTCTCGGATCCATCACTATTATCGCTCCTGCTTTTTTGTCTTTAAGAACTTTCTCTGCAACTAATTGCAAATTTATATCTATTGTCAATTCAACATCATTACCTTGTATTGAAGGTTTTATACCCAATGATCTTTGAAATTTTCCTAATGAATTTACTTCAACCATTTCTCCACCCCATTCACCTCTTAAAAAATCTTCGTAAACATATTCAATTCCTGCTCTTCCTATTAAGTCATTTAATTTGTAATCCTTCTTAGATAGGAATTTATATTCTGGTTCAGTAATTGGCTGTGTGTAACCAATTACATGGGCAGCAAGAGATTTATAAGGATAATTTCTGATTAATTTAGTTGCTATTTCAAAACTAATTAAATTACCTTCATTTTCTTTGAATTTTATTAATTGATCTACATCTAAATCGTCAAGGATAGTGACTGAAAGTTTTTGATTTTTTAAACCATCAGAATATTTTTTTTGAATTACATAACTATCAATATTAAGCAAGTTAGAAATGCTTGATTTATCTTTTTCCCAAAAACTTTTATTAACAGATTGAGGCTTTATTATTAAAGAATATTTAACTCTACTATTTGCTAGAACATAACCATTTTTATCTAGTATTCTTCCGCGTATTGGCTGTGAAGAAATAAGTCTGATCCTATTCTCATCTGACATCTTCTTAAAAGATTCATAATTAAAAAGTTGTAAAAAAATTAACCGAAATATAATTAATAAAAACGAAATAGAGGAAAAAATAAGTAAGACTAAAGGTTGTCGCTTTAATGATGTAATTTTTTTATTAGGGCTTGTTTTTATCAAAAATATAAAATTTATTTAAATATTGTTTTTTCCAATAAAGCTATAGTTGATTTTATCTCTTTAAGTCTAGTGATTAAATCTTTATATTGTCTATCTTCGTTATTCAGATTAAACTCATCATTTTCTATATTATTTGAATTTAAATTTTCACTCATAAAACTTATAATTCCTTAAATACTATATTAATGTAATCTTATAAAAGAAATTTATTTTTTGAAATTATTCTAATTTAGACATTTAAAAATATCTTAAACAAATTAATTTAATTGATCTATATTTTGCTCAAAGTAAGGATTACAACTATTCTTTGATATCCCTAAAGACCATCCAACAAATGAAGAGATAAATATTGTGATGATTAAAGGCAAAATGGCTTGTTGAGTATTTGCGAGACTAAGCCATTCCCTCCAGCTACTAAAAAATCTTTCTCTTTGAAATTTTCTTTTTTCATTTTCTAATAATCTCGCTTTTTTGGCGAAAGATTTTGTTACCCACTTTTCGAAAGGAATCTTTTTTATGATCGCCATTTTTCTCTCCACTTCTAATAATTGTCCTGAACTAAGATAAGGATGAAATGTACTAATCAATTCAAGTGTTTTTAAAAACATCTCTACAGTTGCGTCTTTTACGAGCTTTTGCTCATGACTTAAATCAGCCCACTCAATTTCTGGATAAAAACGGTTCCTGTTTGGTGAAATTTGATCCTCTGACATTTGACCAGGTTCTCTAAGCCATCTATTAGTATTTTCATCAAATCTTCTCCAATACAAAAAAGGATTAATGAAAAA
>MWOX01000148.1 GCA_002026005.1 Prochlorococcus sp. HOT208_60m_808M21 | reverse complement strand
TTAGACGATTTAAATCAGCTGACGAAAATTAATAGAGATGATTTAAAAGATAATCTATTAATTGGGAAAACTCACCCACAATTAAAAAATTTAGATTTACCTACAAACAAAAATCTAGATTCTATTTTTACAATACTTAGGAAAAAAAATATTCTGCTTCATCACCCCTACGACTTATTTAGAACTTCAGTTGAAGAATTTATAAACAGAGCAGCTGATGATCCACTTGTAATGGCGATAAAAATTACTTTATATCGAGTTTCCAAGGATTCTCCTATCATCGCAGCCTTAATGAGAGCTGCAGAAAATGGGAAAGAAGTAATGACTCTTATTGAACTAAAAGCAAGATTTGATGAAGACAATAATATTCAATGGGCAAAACAACTGGAACAAGCTGGAATTCATGTTGTCTATGGAATTATAGGATTTAAAACACATACAAAAATAGCTTTAATAGTTAGAAAAGAAAAAAGACGATTAAGAAATTATTTTCATATTGGAACTGGAAATTATAACTCTAATACTTCAAAGTTTTATACAGATTTAGGATTACTCTCAACAGATCCTGAAATCGCATCCGATTTACTTGAGTTATTTAATTACTTATCTGGATTTTCTAAACAAAAACGTTATCAAAAATTATTAGTTTCTCCCTCATCGATGAGAAAGAAGTTTATTTTTCTCATAAAGAGAGAAATTAAGAATGCAGAAGAAGGGAAAAAAGCTGAAATAATTGCAAAAATGAATTCCTTAGTAGACCCAGAAATAATTAACCTTCTTTATTTAGCTTCAGACTCAGGTGTAAAAATTAATCTTATCGTACGAGGAATTTGTTGCTTATACCCCCAAAGAAAAAATTTAAGTGAAAATATTAAAGTTAAAAGCATCATTGGCCATTTTCTTGAACATTCAAGAATTTTTTGGTTTTGTAATAACGGTGATAATGAGGTTTTTATTGGGAGTGCAGATTGGATGAGGAGAAATCTTGATAGAAGAATAGAAGCTGTTACTCCTATAGAGGATTACGAATTGAAATCTAAAATATACTCACTCTTGCAAACCTACATTAAAGATGATTACTTTTCTTGGATAATGAAGGAGGATGGTTCTTATTCGAAATATAAATTAGATTCATCGGATAATCGTTCGCAAATGGACCTCATAGAAAAATAGAATTAATATTTATTTTTACAACATTTCAAAAAATAATTAATATTTTAAATTTTTTTTAATTTTTGTAAAATCCACTCATGTCAATGGATTTCAAGAAATAAGCTTAAAAACAAAAATTTTTGTCTTTAAAATTTCAACGTAAAAGTAGTTTTTATTTCAATTTCAGTGCTAGCTTTTTAAAAAATCCATTATTTAGGAGGCCAGGGTGATGGGGATCCCTCTGGAATCTGCGAAAAGCTCTTCAGAAAATAATTTTGATGAGCCAAGATTACCAAACACTGCGGGCAAATCTCGCAAATCGAAATCCAGTCTTACGACAAAACAAAGCCAAAAAAAATCTGGCAGACTCGCTTCAGATTCTATTGGCTATTACTTAAGTAGCATTGGAAGAGTACCACTTTTGACTCCTGCAGAGGAAATAGAGTTAGCTCATCATGTTCAGAACATGAAAAAGTTGCTACAAATTCCTGAAACTAATAGAACACAACGAAATCTTTATCAAATTAAGATTGGCAAAAGATCCAGAGATAGAATGATGGCAGCTAATCTAAGGCTTGTTGTATCCGTTGCAAAAAAATACCAAAACCAAGGGCTTGAATTATTAGATCTTGTCCAAGAGGGAGCTATTGGCCTTGAAAGAGCTGTAGATAAATTTGATCCTGCTATGGGATATAAATTCTCAACTTATGCTTACTGGTGGATTAGGCAAGGAATGACAAGGGCTATTGATAACAGTGCAAGAACAATCCGTTTGCCTATTCACATAAGTGAAAAACTATCCAAAATGAGAAGAGTCTCTAGAGAATTATCACATAAATTTGGTAGACAACCTACCAGGTTGGAAATGGCAACTGAAATGGGAATTGATCAAAAAGATTTAGAAGATTTAATTTCGCAAAGTGCTCCTTGCGCTTCTCTAGATGCTCATGCAAGAGGCGAAGAAGATAGAAGCACTCTTGGTGAACTTATACCTGACCCAAACTGTGAAGAGCCTATGGAAGGTATGGATAGAACTATCCAAAAAGAGCATTTAGGAACTTGGCTTTCTCAATTAAATGAAAGAGAACAAAAAATAATGAAGCTTAGATTTGGCTTAGATGGTGAAGAACCATTAACACTCGCAGAAATAGGAAGACAAATTAATGTTTCACGAGAAAGAGTTAGGCAACTAGAAGCTAAAGCAATATTAAAACTTAGAGTAATGACAACTCATCAAAAAGCAGCTTAACCAAATTGATAAAATTTACTGTAATTTTATTATATTTATTTTCAATTTTTTTAATATCAATAGTTTTCAAAAAATATAATGAAGATAGCAGAGAAGTCGTCAGAAAAATAATACATATTGGAATAGGACCTCTAATACCAATTGCTCAATTTTTAAAAATTAATCAAAACTCGGCTCTAATTTTTACAGGAATTGTTTCATTAATGGTTTTCATAAATTATACGTATAAATTATTTCCAACAATTGAGGATGTTGAGAGAAAGAGTTATGGAACATTATTTTATTGTCTAAGTTTATTTATTTTGATTTATCTTTTCTGGGATAAAAATCCATATGCATTAATTAGTGGATTTTTCATAATGACTTTTGGTGATGGATTAGCTGGATTAATAGGAAAAAGCTTCGACTCAAAGAGTTGGATTTTTTTTAAACAAAAAAAATCTTTACTTGGTACTATGACAATGTTTTTAACAAGTTTGATCGTAGTTTGCTCAATAGGATATGCCCAACAAAATAGTTTAAATTTAAATTATTTTACAATAGCTTTTTTTGCGACTTTGTTAGAACAATTTAGTGTTTTAGGAATAGATAATTTCATTGTTCCAATTTCTTCAGCATTATTTTTTAATTTTTTTATATCAAACTAAGTGAATTGTATAAAATAGCGAGTAATTCTTTTGTAGTTTCTATATCTATACATGCATCTGTAATGCTTCTGCCAAACTGGAGATCTTCTTTTTTTAAAAGTTTTTGATTTCCTTCCTTCAAATGACTTTCAAGCATAACTCCTAAAATATTTTTTTCACCATTACTAATTTGAGAAGCTATATTTCTTAGTACTTCCGACTGTTTTCTGAAGTCTTTATTCGAATTTCCATGGCTACAATCAATCATCACTTTATGGGGAAGATTACATTGCCTCAATTCAGCTGAAATTCTTTTAACATGAGCACTTTCGAAATTAGGGCCTTTTGAACCGCCCCTTAAAACTATATGTCCATCTGGATTTCCTGTAGTATTAACTATAGAAGCCATTCCATTTTCATTTACACCTAAAAAATGATGGGATTTTGAAGCTGACTGCATTGCATTAATTGCAGTAGTAAAAGAACCATCCGTTCCATTTTTAAAACCTATAGGCATTGATAATCCTGAAGCCATTTCCCTATGAGTTTGACTTTCTGTAGTCCGCGCACCTATGGCTGTCCAACTTATTAAATCGGCAATGTATTGAGGAACAATTGGATCTAGTAATTCTGTAGCAGAAGGTATACCTCGAGTTGCTAAATAAGAAAGCAAACTTCTTGCCCTTCTTAAACCAGTATTAATATCATAAGAATCATCTAAATGAGGATCATTTATCAATCCCTTCCAACCAATAGTTGTTCTTGGTTTTTCAAAATAAACTCTCATGATTATTTCTAATTTATCTTTATAAATTTCTCGGAAATTTTGAATATATTTTGAATATTCCTTTGCTGCCTCTAAATCATGAATTGAACATGGGCCTACAATGACTAAAAGCTTATGATCATTATGATGCAAAATATTTTGTATCGATCTTCTTGCTTTAGACACTGTATTAGCAGAGGTATGATCCAAAGGTATATCATTATGTAATCTGCTTGGAGGTATTAATGGACGTGTTTCAACAACATGTAAATCTGATGTCTTTTCTAAAGCTGAATTATTTGATGATGTCGCCATTGATTAATTAAGAAATTTGAATATTTAAAAAAGCATTTATGAATACTCTCCTTTTCAATATTAAAAATAACAATAGATTAAGCATTAAACCTTACTAATGAAGAATTTGGAAACATTGCTGAAAGATTATGAAGATCACGTAGCTGAAAGAGCTACCAAAGGTATACCTCCTTTACCTTTAAATGCTGAGCAAACAAATTGTATTACACAATTATTGGAACAAGATAGTACTTACGATTCATCATATTTAATTGA
>MWOX01000147.1 GCA_002026005.1 Prochlorococcus sp. HOT208_60m_808M21 | reverse complement strand
TCCCCTGTTTTTAGTTATTATTTCGGGTTTATTGATAAAAAGTATTCAGGGTGAATTTTTAGTATCGAACTATTTAAGTCATATCGTAACTGGTTTTTTAGGTTATTTCTTAGCATTTTTTATTTCTTATATACCGTTAGAGAGACTGAGAAAGTATGTGGTTCCATTTTATTTGTGTACTTTAATATCCTTATTACTAATTTATTTTTTTGGTATTTCAGTTTCTGGAGCTCAAAGATGGCTAAGCTTGGGAATCTTTTCTTTTCAGCCTTCAGAGGTAGCTAAACTTAGTACTGTATTAACTCTTGCTTCAGTACTCGAAAAAAAAATAATTCTATCAATAAGAGATTTAGTATTGCCCTTATTAGTAGTGGTTATTCCTTGGTTATTAATTTTCTTTCAACCGGACTTAGGTACCTCTTTAGTTTTAATTGTTTTGACAGGTGTGATGCTCTATTGGTCGCAAATGCCCATAGAGTGGATTTTGATAGTAGTATTTCTTATTATCACATCTATATTATATCTAACCTTACCAACTCTTCTTATTTTCTGGATTCCAGTTATAGGTTACCTTGCTTATAGATCTTCAAAAAAGAAAATTATTTTTTCTGCTCTCGCTATTTCGATCCATTTGTTAATGGCAAAATTTACACCAATTTTGTGGAAATATGGCTTAAAAGAATATCAAAAAGATAGATTAGTTTTATTTTTAGATCCAAATAGAGATCCACTAGGTGGCGGATATCATTTGATACAGAGTCAAATTGCAATTGGTTCTGGAGGATTATTTGGGACTGGTTTGCTACAAGGTAAGCTGACTAATTTGCAATTTATACCTGAACAACATACTGATTTTATATTCAGTGCTTTAGGGGAAGAATTAGGATTCGTAGGGTGCGCTTTAGTTTTATTTTTGTTCTTTTTTTTGATTAAAAAACTTATTAATACTGCAACAATTGCTAGGACTAACTTTGAATCTCTAATTGTTGTTGGAATAGCCTCAACTTTTTTATTTCAAATAATTATTAATTTATTTATGACTATTGGATTAGGACCAGTTACAGGGATTCCTCTTCCTTTTATGAGCTATGGTCGAACGTCATTGGTAACTAATTTTATATCTATTGGATTTGTTTTATCTATATTGCAACGTTCTAGATCACTAAGAAGTTGATGAAATCATTAATTACTATAAAAAAAATTCAAGAGCTTTTGATTAAAGGAGTTCAAACCATTTATGTGGATGATGATACATCCAGAAGAATGTGGTGGGCTTCCTTAGAAGTTATTCAAAAAGATTTTCTTTCTCAGAATTATAAACAAGGCGGGATGTGGGTTGCCTCGCCTTTGCCAGCTTTTAATAATAAAAAATTTTTAAATCAACTTCATGGATGGCTTTGGTCGCCTGAGGGGTTTCCATACTTTCAAAATGAGAATGCAGGTTTTTTGCCAGCCAATAATTCAGAAAAGATAAAAAAAGATTTTGATTTAGTTAGTAATTATAAAGTCTTGAATCTTTCTCAAGAAGATGGCTATGAACCTTTTTTGATGATAATCACTCCAAATTTTCAATGCATTTTATCAATTGTAGGAGAAAAAGATAAGAAAACTCTATTAATGAAGTGTGATGAAGAAAGCCTTAAACTTTCAATTGAATTAATGCATGCAAAATTAAATCAAGAAAATTATGAGGAAGGAATAAAATTTCGTAATGTAATCAATAATTTAGGTAACCTTAATATTAATAATCAATTTGAAAAATTATTTTGGCCAATATTATCGGCAAAATTAGCAAATATTACACCAAATCACAATATACAGAACTCTGTGAAAAATGATGAAAAAAATGTGCAAATAACTGAAGCAAAATTATTACGTGCAATTTCTCATGAAGTAAGAACTCCTTTGGCAACAATAAGAACCCTAATAAGTTCTACTTTAAAAAAATATAAGATGGATGAATCAATGAGAAATCGTTTAATTCAAATAGATAATGAATGTAATGAACAAATTGATAGGTTTGGTTTAATCTTTAATGCAGCAGAATTAGTTGGTAATGAAGTGTCATCATTGAATAACTTGGCGAAAATTAATTTAACCGAAATTTTCAAAAAGCTTGCTCCTTTATGGAATAAACAATTAAACCGACGTGGTATTTCTTTGAAGATAGATATCCCCAAACAACTTCCACAAATTTTGAGTGATTCTGAAAAATTAGAATTAATGTTAAGAGGATTAATTGATAAAAATACTAGAGGATTAAAAGAAGGTAGTACATTAATTTTAGAATTAAGACCAGCTGGTCAAAAACTCAAACTTCAACTCAAAGTACAAAAATTAGATAATAATCAAAAAGAAATTCTAAAAAAAGATAACGGTTCTGATATTGGTCCTGTTTTAAATTGGAACCCTCAAACTGGAAGTTTACAACTTAGTCAAAATGCAACTCAAAAGTTGTTAGCTAGTTTAGGAGGGCATGTCACACAAAGACGTGATACAGGTTTGACAGTATTTTTTCCGATTTCAGATTCAAAATAAAATGAAAAACAAGTTCCATATATTAAATAATGTAGAAAATTTCCTATTAATTTTGAATTTTGCAAAATATGAATGCTAATTTCTTATTAGAAATAACTCAAAATCTAGGATGACTGAAACTTTAGTTGGTCAATTTCCAAAGCATATAGGAAGTACTGGGGGTTTATTAAACTCAGCAGAAACCGAAGAAAAATATGCAATTGTATGGAAAAGTTCAAAAGAACAAGCATTTGAATTGCCGACCGGCGGAGCGGCTATAATGCATGAAGGTGATAATTTAATGTACTTTGCAAGAAAAGAACAATGCCTTGCATTAGGGACACAATTGAGAGCTTTCAAACCAAGAATTGAAGATTTTAAAATCTACCGAATTTTCCCAGGTGGCGATATTGAATTTTTACACCCAAAGGATGGTGTTTTCCCTGAAAAAGTAAATGAAGGCAGAGAGAAAGTAGGTCATAATCCTAGAAGAATAGGTGAGAATCCTAATCCAGCTGGTTTGAAATTTACAACTAAGAATACTTTTGATTAACTTTCTTAAAGTTGATATAAAAGAAGAAAATAATTATAATTTGGGCTGACATTATTAATATGATCAGCTCACAGAAAGATAGTTTTTTAAAGGCTTACAAAGAAGGTAAAAATTTTATACCTATCGTTGAAACTTGGCCAGCGGATTTAGAGACACCATTATCGACTTGGTTAAAATTATCTTCAAAAGATTCTCATGGTGTTTTTCTTGAATCTGTTGAAGGTGGGGAGAATTTGGGTAGGTGGAGTATTGTTGCTACTAAGCCTCTTTGGGAAGCCGTTTGTTATGGAGAAGAAATAGTTAAAACTTGGAATAATGGCAAAACTGAAACACATAAAGGTGATCCTTTTAATATTTTAAAAAGTTGGACAAAGGAATATAAGTCAACCATGCTTGAAGAATTACCATCAATTGGACAATTATATGGTTCTTGGGGTTATGAATTAATAAATCGAATAGAGCCAAGCGTTCCAATAAATAAAATACCAGAAAACAATATCCCGCATGGTTCCTGGATGTTTTTTGATCAATTAGTTGTTTTTGATCAAATAAAAAGATGTATTACTGCAGTGGTTTATGTAGATACAACTTCTTCCAAAGAGTCTTCCATTGAAGAGTTGTATCTAAACTCAATTTCTAAAATTCAGGAAACTAGAAATTTAATGAGAATTCCTCTAAAAGAAAATGAGTTTTTAGATTGGAATGAAAATGATAATTTGAATTTAGATCTAGAAAGTAATTGGAAGAAAAAAGATTTTGAGGATGCAGTTATCTCTGCAAAAGAATACATAAGAAAGGGAGATATCTTCCAAATAGTTATAAGTCAGAGATTTCAAACTCAAGTCAATAATGAACCCTTTAGTTTATATAGAAGTTTGAGGATGGTGAATCCATCTCCATACATGTCATTTTTTGATTTTGGCTCATGGTATCTGATAGGTTCGAGTCCTGAAGTAATGGTTAAAGCTAAAAAAAATAAAAATAGCGAGATTGTCGCAAGCTTAAGACCAATAGCTGGCACAAGACCAAGAGGTATTGATAATCAACAAGACTTAGCACTAGAAAAGGATTTATTGAAAGATCCAAAAGAGATAGCTGAGCATGTAATGCTAATTGATCTTGGGAGAAATGATCTTGGAAGAGTTTGTGAAATTGGTACTGTGAAGGTCAAGGATTTAATGGTTATTGAGAAATATTCACATGTTATGCATATAGTTAGTGAAGTTGAGGGCATCTTAAAAAAGAATGCTGATGTGTGGGATTTGCTAAAAGCATCTTTTCCAGCTGGGACAGTTACTGGTGCGCCAAAAATAAGAGCTATGCAATTGATTAAGCACTTTGAAAAAGATGCTAGAGGACCTTATGCTGGTGTTTACGGATCCATTGATATCAATGGTGCATTAAATACTGCCATTACGATAAGAACTATGATAGTTAAACCCTCAATAGATGGGAAATACGATGTTTCAGTGCAAGCAGGAGCAGGAATAGTTGCTGATTCTTTTCCTGAAAATGAATATCAAGAGACAATTAATAAAGCAAAGGGGATACTAAAAGCATTAGCCTGTTTGAATAAATAAATGAGTAAAGATAATCTTTATAAAGGTTTTGAGGTGGAACTTTTTACAGGTTCTTTAGATTCTCATATTGGTGTTTCAGCTGATATTGAGAAAAAATTTTCTGATTTTGTAAAAGAGCCAGATAACAGAAATGTTGAATACATAACAACACCTGAAAAAGACTATAAGTTTTTATTCGAGAAATTAATAACTCCAAGAAAAAAGTTAAGGAAGTGGCTCAATACTAAAAATTTAACAATTATTCCTTCATCCACTCTTTGTTTTAAACACGATATTACATTTCAAAGATCTGATATTAAAAACGTCTATCACCAATTTATTCAAGATAATTATGGAATATCTATTGCAACTTCAAGTGTCCATATAAATATAGGAATAGATGATTTAGATAAACTTTTTACAGCTATAAGACTTATAAGATCCGAGGCTGCTCTGTATTTATCATTAAGTGCTAGTTCACCTTTTTTAAATAATAAAATTACGAATAATCACTCTCAGAGATGGATCCAGTTTCCTAAAACACCTAGTAGGGTACCTTTTTTTATAAATCATAATTCTTATATCGACTGGATAGAGAAAAATATATCTAATAAAAAAATGCAAAATATTAGGCATTTTTGGTCGTCAATCAGACCAAATGGACCCCAAAGACCTTTAATTCTTGATCGTTTGGAATTAAGAATTTGTGATTTTGTTCACGATATTAATCTACTTTTAGGGATAACGGCCATGATAGAACTAAGGATTTTAAATCTTTTTGAAAATATACATACCTTAGATCCTATGAATGCTAGTATTTTTTCAATGGATGAGTTGTCAGAAATATGTGATCAAAATGAAATTAATGCTGCTAAAGATAGTCTGAATGCAGAGTTAATTCACTGGCAAGATGGAAAAAAAGTTGTTTGTAGAGAATGGATTCAAAACTTATTATCAGATTTGTCATCCACAGCAGAAGATTTTGGTATGAAAAATCTTTTAGATCCTATCTATAAAGTGCTTGAAGAAGGTAATCAATCTATGAAATGGATAAATCAATATGAAAAAGGTCTTTCTATTGAGCAGATAATGAAAATTTCTATCGAAGATATGATTAGGAGTGAGGCCAAGAATGTTTGATTATTTAAATAAACTTTGATCTTAATATTTTTACTTGTGACATAATGATTATATGGAATCAATTCGACAGATAAAAAAAAATAATGTGGATTTGATAAGTAACAATGATCCACTTGATAAAAATCGTCTGCTCATTGAAGATCTCTGGGAATCTGTGCTCAGAGAAGAATGCCCAGATGATCAAGCAGAAAGATTGATACAACTTAAAGAATTAAGTTATTCAAAACAAATTGATGGCGATAGTTCAAAAACTTTTAAAAATGAAATAGTTGATATTGTAAATTCTATGGATTTAGCAGAATCCATAGCAGCAGCAAGAGCGTTTTCATTGTATTTTCAACTCGTGAATATTTTGGAACAAAGAGTTGAGGAAGATAGATATATTCAAAGCTTTACCAATAAGGATGTTCAAAAATCCCCCGACAATCTTGATCCTTTTGCTCCAGCATTGGCTAGGCAAAATGCTCCAGTAACTTTTAGAGAATTATTTTACAGGCTGAGGAAATTAAATGTACCACCAGGAAAATTAGAGGAGTTATTGCAGGAAATGGATATTCGTTTAGTTTTTACTGCACATCCGACCGAGATCGTAAGACATACGATTCGACATAAGCAAACAAGAGTAGCAAATTTGTTAAAAAAAATACAGATCGAGCAATTTCTAACAAAAGAAGAAAAAAATTCTCTAAAAAACCAATTAAAAGAGGAAGTAAGACTTTGGTGGAGAACAGATGAATTACATCAATTTAAACCTTCAGTTTTAGACGAGGTTGATTATGCCTTACATTATTTTCAGCAAGTTTTATTTAATGCGATGCCTCAATTGCGGGGTAGAATCGCTGAAGCACTCACCGAAAATTATCCAGATGTTCAGCTGCCCTCCGAATCTTTTTGTAATTTCGGTTCTTGGGTAGGCTCTGATAGGGACGGTAATCCATCAGTCACTCCTGAGATAACATGGAGAACTGCTTGCTACCAAAGACAGTTGATGTTGGAAAGATATATTATTGCGACTTCTAATCTTAGAGATCAATTAAGTGTCTCGATGCAATGGAGTCAAGTCAGTTCCCCTCTATTAGAGTCACTCGAAACTGATAGGGTTAAGTTCCCTGAAATATATGAAGCTAGAGCTACAAGGTATAGATCAGAACCTTACAGATTGAAATTAAGTTATATTTTAGAAAAATTGAGATTAACACAAGAAAGAAATAATTTACTAGCTGATAGTGGGTGGAAATTTGCTTTAGAAGGAGAAATAGATAACAAAAATCTAGATAAAGTTGAGAACTTATATTACAAGTCAGTAAACGAATTTACTTATGATCTCGAACTAATTAAAAATAGCTTGATTAGTACAGATTTAACTTGTGAATCTGTAAACAACTTACTTACTCAAGTTCATATTTTTGGATTTTCTTTAGCAAGTTTAGATATTCGTCAAGAGAGTACAAGGCATAGTGACGCTATACAAGAGCTTACAAATCATCTTGATTTATCTGTTCAATATGACCAAATGTCCGAGGAACAGAAAATTAAATGGCTTATAGAAGAATTAAATACAAAAAGGCCTTTAATTCCCTCTGACGTTAACTGGACAAAAACTACAGAAGAAACCTTTTCAGTTTTTAAAATGGTCAAGAGACTACAGCAAGAATTTGGAAGTCGCATTTGCCATTCTTATGTAATTTCAATGAGTCATAGTGCATCTGATTTGCTTGAAGTTCTCTTACTGGCAAAAGAAATGGGACTCCTTGATCAAAATTCACAAAAGTCAAAATTATTAGTTGTTCCTCTTTTTGAAACTGTAGAAGACCTTAAAAGAGCACCAGAAGTAATGGAAAAGTTGTTTAAATTAGATTTCTATAGATCGTTATTGCCAAGAGTAGGAGAATCTTTTAAACCTCTCCAAGAATTAATGCTTGGATATTCTGATAGTAATAAAGATTCGGGGTTTGTTTCTAGTAACTGGGAAATTCATAGAGCCCAAATAGCTCTTCAAAATCTCTCAAGTAGAAATAACATATTGCTAAGACTTTTTCATGGAAGAGGTGGTTCTGTAGGAAGAGGAGGAGGACCAGCTTATCAGGCAATATTGGCTCAACCAAGCGGCACTTTAAAAGGGCGAATAAAAATAACAGAACAAGGTGAAGTTTTAGCTTCTAAATATAGTCTTCCTGAACTAGCCTTGTACAATCTTGAGACTGTTACTACAGCGGTAATTCAAAATAGTTTGGTCAATAATAGACTTGATGCTACTCCAGAATGGAATCAATTAATGTCTAGGTTGGCAGAAACATCAAGGTCTCATTACAGAAAATTAGTGCATGAGAATCCTGATTTGTTAAATTTCTTTCAAGAGGTAACTCCAATAGAAGAAATAAGTAAATTACAGATATCTAGTAGGCCTGCTAGAAGAAAAAAAGGTGCAAAAGATTTATCAAGTTTAAGAGCTATTCCATGGGTGTTTGGTTGGACACAAAGTAGATTTCTTTTGCCAAGTTGGTTTGGAGTCGGCACTGCATTGTCATCTGAATTAAATTCTGATCCTCAACAAATTGAATTATTAAGAGTTCTTCATCAAAGATGGCCATTTTTTAGGATGCTTATATCTAAGGTAGAGATGACATTATCTAAGGTGGATTTGGAAGTTGCTAAATATTATGTTGATACTCTTGGTAGTAAAGAAAATAAACATTCTTTTAATGATATTTTTGAAGTAATTTCTAAAGAATATAATCTTACAAAATCTTTAATACTTGAAATTACTGGTAAAAATATGCTCTTAGAATCTGATAGAGACTTGAAATCATCAGTAAGCTTGAGAAATAAGACAATTATTCCATTAGGGTTTTTGCAAGTTTCACTTCTAAGAAGATTAAGAGACCAGACAAGACAACCTCCAATAAGCGAATTTGTTATGGATAAAGATGAATCTAGAAGAGCTTACAGCAGAAGTGAACTATTGAGGGGAGCACTTTTAACTATTAATGGTATAGCAGCTGGCATGAGAAATACAGGTTGACTATTGCAATATTTTTCTAAAAAAAAATTTGTTCTTCCAGAAGGTTATTTTGTTAACTCTTCTCAAATCCCATTAGCTAAAGAAGTTAATAAACTTTTAGCGAATTGTGGTTGTGAGACATTTCCAATAAAACCTCTTTCTGAGGCTATTAAGAAAAGTAATTTCTTTTTTTCCATACAGAATGAATTGAAAAATAAATTATATGGCTTTGTAAGGGTTACTTCCGACAAGGGATTGAATGCTAACTTGTGGAATTTAAGTGCATTGCCAGATAATAATCAGCAACTTTATTATTCAATATTGCTTCAAGTAACTCTTGAGAAAATAAATAGAGAAATGCCTGGATGCAGTATTTCTGTACAGGCTCCAAAATCTTCTTTTATAAGTTTAGGGGAAAATGGATTTATACTAGATCCAAATGGAATAAGAGTAATGGGATATAAACTTTAAAAATCACTTTACGAGCATGGAGGGATTCGAACCCCCGACTCTCAGAACCGGAATCTGATGCTCTATCCAACTGAGCTACATGCCCTTTAATTTTTCAATTTCTTTAAAGAAAATCTAAATATTTTAAATTTAGCTAATTTAATTAATGAATGCACAAAAAAAATTTTTTTAAATAAATTAAAAATTAAAAATTTTCGGAACCATAAAAGTTTTGAAATTGATCTAAAAGAGCAAAGAGCAATTGTTCTTGGTTGTAATGGCATCGGCAAGTCAAATTTACTTGAATCGGTTGAATTCTTAAGTCAATTAAAATCTAATAGAGCACTAAGCGATAAAGACTTAATAGAGAACGATAGTGATATGGCTGTAGTTATAGGACAGATAAATTTTAAGGACGACTTAAAGTTAAATTTATTCCGAAAAGGGCCTAAAAGAATTTATGTTAATGAATCAATCTTGAAAAAACAGAGTGAAATAAAGAATTATATTCGGAGTGTATGTTTCTGTTCTAATGATATAGATATTGTTAGAAGTGAACCCAGTTATCGAAGAACATGGATTGATAAAGTCGTATCTCAGCTTGAACCAGTATATTTAGACCTGATAAGTAGATTTAATAGGCTTTTAAAACAAAGAAGTCATTTTTGGCGTTCGGAAAGTTTCTTAAAAACCAAATCCAAAGATATTATTGAAAGCTTTGATATCCAAATGTCAATAATAAGTACAAGAATTTTTAGGCGCAGAAGAAGAGCTTTATTAAAAATAAAACCATATGTTGAATATTGGCATAATCATTTAAGTAAATCTCAAGAGCAAATAGACATAAATTATCTTTCGGGGATGCAAAATATAAGTCCAGAAGAAGAAGAAGAAGAAGTTATTAGTAAAAAAATAGCAGAACAACTCTTAAATCAGCGTTCTATAGAAGCATTGACTGGTAAATGTAATTTTGGACCTCATCGTGATGATGTTGAGTTTCTAATCAATAATGTTTCAGTTAGAAAATATGGTTCCTCAGGACAGCAAAGGACTTTTATCTTGGCTTTAAAGATGGCTGAACTAGATTTATTAACTAAAACATTAAATGCTGCTCCAATACTTATATTGGATGATGTCTTAGCGGAATTAGACTTAACCAGGCAAAATTTGTTATTGAATTCTGTTGGTAAAGATAGTCAATGTTTTATAAGTGCAACACATTTAGATAAATTTAATCAGTCTTTCTTAGGCTCGTCACAAATGATTCACTTATAATCTAAAAAGGGCATGATTTTTAGCTAATCTTAATTTCATATAAATTTCTTAAATGGAAATCTACAAAAAAAATCAAATTTTAAGCTCGTTAAGTGATCAGCAAGAATTAAGTCATCAAAGTAAACATCTTTTATTGGAACTTTATAAATGCGATGGCGAAAAATTAAATGACGAATCCTTTTTGCGCTGTATTTTAAATAGAGCTGCTAAATTGGCAAATGCAACAGTTTTGAATTTGATAAGTAATAAATTTGAGCCTCAGGGGGTTACGGCAATTGCATTGCTGGCAGAATCTCATATTTCAATACATACTTGGCCTGAATCTAATTATTCGGCTGTCGATATTTTTACATGTGGTCAAAATATGATGCCTGAAATTGCTAGTCAATACTTAATTGAATCTTTGATGGCTAAAGAACATACTTTGCGTGTCATTGAGCGAAATCCACCTTCAGCAGTCTCTAAACAGATCAGAACGGTTCTTTGACAATATTTACCTATTTAATTTTCCACTTACTAGTCCCTCAAGATCTAAACTTGTGCAACTAAATCCTAACTTAGAAAAATATTGAATTAACTCACTAAAATTGTATTTGTTAAAAAAATGCTTTAATTCATCTTGCGGAATTTCTATTCTTGCAGTTGAGCCTTGGCATCTAACTCTAACCTCCGATAATCCACATTCTTTAAGATATTCTTCTGCTTTCTCAACCATTTTTAGCCTTTCACTTGTTATTTCATGGCCATAAGGAAATCTTGATGATAAGCAAGGTTGAGCAGGTTTATCCCACCAAGGGAAACCCAATGCTCTTGATATATCCCTGATGTCTTGTTTTGAGACTTGAAATTTTGCAAGGGGAGAGATAACTCCTGCTTGTTTTGAGGCTTGTATACCTGGTCTGTAATCTTTAAGATCATCCAGATTGACTCCATCTAAAACAATCTTGTAATTAAGTTTTTTAGAGAGGTAGGTTGTATGTTTGTGGAGCTCTTTTTTACATGCAAAGCACCTATCCTTAGGATTTTCACTATAACTTGATTGGTCTAATTCTGATGTTTTAATTTCTAAATGCTTTACGCCAATCCATTTTGCTTGCCTTCTTGCTTCTTCACGGAGACTATTGGCTAATGCAGGAGAAATACCAGTTATAGCAATTGCTTTGCTACCTAATTGCTCGAATGCTAATGATGCTACTAATGAACTATCAACTCCTCCGGAATAAGCAATACAAGCACTATCAAGATTCTTAATGTATCTTCTAATTGTATAAAGCTTTTCACTTTGTTCATCAGAGAGAATTTCTTGTTGATTGAACATGCTAATTACTTTAAAATTTAAATTACCTATGAATAGGTTGAATTTATTATTAAATCTTTAATAATATTCTTATCTATATCTTAGATTAAATTTATTCATTTTGTTCAATTGACGAATACGAGTAGAAATAGAGGAATTGGAATTGTCACAGCAAGTGACAGTCAAGAGAGATCAAAAGGTCAATTACATATTTATGATGGAGAGGGTAAGGGGAAAAGCCAGGCTGCATTGGGAGTAGTTCTCAGGACAATAGGATTAGGAATATGCGAAAAAAGACAGTCAAGAGTTTTACTTCTAAGATTTTTAAAAGGCCCTGAGCGGCCATATGACGAGGATTCAGCTATAGAGGCTTTACAAAGAGGCTTTCCACATTTAATTGACCATGTAAGGACAGGAAGATCTGAATTCTTTACTGCTGAACAAGTTACAAAGTTTGATGTTGGTGAGGCCGAAAGAGGTTGGAATATTGCTAAAGGAGCAATTGCTAGTTCTCTTTATTCTGTAGTTGTGCTGGATGAGTTAAATCCAGTTCTTGATTTAGGAATGCTTGATATCAATGAAGTAGTTGATTCCCTTCAAAATCGTCCAGATGGATTAGAAATAATTATTACTGGAAGGGCAGCCCCGCCCTCTTTGGTAAGAATATCTCAACTCCATTCAGAAATGAGACCACGTTTGATAGGAGACTTATCAGAACTAACAAAACATAGTAGTTCTAGTGGTGGAATTGAGATTTATACAGGTGAAGGAAAGGGTAAATCCACAAGTGCACTCGGCAAGGCTCTTCAAGCTATAGGTAAAGGAATATCTCAAGATAAAAGTCATAGAGTTTTAATTTTACAATGGTTAAAAGGCGGAAATGGATATACCGAAGATGCTGCCATAGAAGCTTTGAGAGAGAGTTACCCTCATTTAGTAGATCATTTGCGTTCAGGCAGAGATGCCATCGTATGGAGAGGTCAGCAACAACCAATTGATTATGTTGAGGCGGAAAGAGCATGGGAAATTGCTAAAGCTGCTATTTTGTCTGGCTTATATAAAACAATCATTTTAGATGAATTGAATCCAACTGTTGATTTAGAGTTATTACCTGTGGAATCGATACATCAAACGCTCTTAAAAAAACCAGCAGATACAGAAGTGGTAATTACTGGTAGGTGTAAAAATGAACCTTCATACTTTGAACTAGCTGATGTTTACTCTGAAATGGTTTGTCATAAGCATTATGCAAATGTTGGAGTTGATTTGAAAAGAGGTGTAGATTTCTAACTTATTCTTAAAAAATTAATTGCACAATATTTTTTTCATCTTTTCAATGCCGCCTTCAATAGATCTTGACTTAATTTTGAATTTAGACAAGATTCTTGAAGCTTTTTCAGAACGTTTCCCCGATTTACATATAGTGAAAACCTCTTTATTTAAACTTTCTTTTTGAATAAATTGTAAGTCAGATTCTTGGTTCAACTGACTTAAGGGAATTGAGATAGATCCTTCTATTGCAGATTTAGAAATTTCTTCATTTTCTCTAACATCAATTAAAAGAATTTTGTTAGGTTTTGCTTTGTATAAACTATTAAAGTCATTAGCACTAATATTGTTCAATTTATCTTTTTTCTCACAATATTCATCACTATTATAAAAGCTCTCAAACTGAGACAGATTTTTTATTCGTTTATTTAACTGCTCACTTTTTAGATGTAATTTTTTCATATTCATATTTAATAGATCAAAAATTAAAATCTTCCCATCTAAAATTTCACCTTTTTTTAAAATGATTTTGATAATTTCATTAACCTGAAGAATTCCTATTAAACCTGTTGAAACGCCCACAACCCCGTATTCTGCACAACTAGGTGCAGCATTTTTTGAAGGTAATTCTGGAAGTAAGTCTCTTAAATTAGGACTATTTTTATGTAAATTAAAAACACTCACTTGCCCTTCAAAGCCTTGTACACTTCCAAAGACTAAGGGTTTATTTAATATCAGGCATGAATCATTTATTAAATATCTTGTGCCAAAGTTGTCCGAGCAATCACAAATAACATCAAACTCCTCTATTAATTCAAGAGCATTTTTAGGATTAATTCTCTTTGAAAAGGTTAATATTTCACAATTAGGATTGAATTTTTTAATTCTTTCTCTGGCAGAATCAATTTTAAGATTACCAATAGTATTTGTTTGATGAATTATTTGTCTCTGGAGATTAGACTTTTCAACTTGATCGTTATCAACTATTCCAATTCTCCCAATTCCTGCTGCAGCTAAATAAAGCAAAACGGAAGACCCAAGCCCACCTGCACCAATGCATAATACTGAGCTGTTTTTAAGATATAGTTGACCCTCATAACCTATCTCTTTGAGGGTTAAATGTTTTTGATATCTTTCTTCTTCATCAGAGTTTAAGAAATTAAATTTGATATCTTTTGACATTTCGATCCTTTAATGTTTGCGAGCTAAACTATGAGAACATAATAATTAAAATAAAAATTTTAGCCTTTTATATTTTTCTCATTAGTGGGATTTATTAATGTTTTTGTTAGAACTACACAATAATGTGAAGTTTTTATAAATCAATTTTAAGTTTAAATATCTTCAGAAACCCCACATACCAACGCCTCAAAAAAAATACAAAATGTTTCGGTTCGGAATTTTGCACAACAAAAAGGTAGTCAATAGACGTTTTTTCCGATACTGTCTGGTTCATATATTAAGTTTACTGAATTCATGAGTGATAACACTCCAGAGTCAAACCAAGACTCCGGCTCCGATACAAGCTCAGAAACCAAAAGTTTTTCAGAGAAGTACTCTGATGTTATGGGAAAAGTCAACGAAACCCTCGGTAATGTTGATTGGACTCAAATGGGTAAGTACGGCAAGGCGGCAGGAATAATTGCTGTTGTCGTAATAGCTCAGATAATAATTAAAGTTGTCATTGACACGATAAACTTTTTCCCAATTCTTCCTGGTTTACTAGAACTACTAGGCGTAATTGTTGTCGGTCAATGGAGCTGGCAAAATCTTCGTACCAGTGAAAATCGCGAAGCTGTTCTAGATAAGGTACAAAATCTTAAGAAGACATATTTAGGGTAGTTAAAGATTACATATTGATTATTGCTTTTACGTAATCTTCAACTTGTTTTAAGTACCCTCCTCCAAACATATTGGCGTGATTCAATATGTGATAGAAATTATAAATAATAATTCTTTTTTCAAATCCGTTTTTTATAGGAAAAATTTTATGGTATTCTTCATAAAATTCTTTTCTAAAACCTCCAAATAGTTTTGTCATAGCTATATCTACTTCATTATCTGCCCACCAAGATGCAGGGTCAAATATAACCCCCTTTCCATTTTTGTCCATTCCTGCATTGCCTGACCATAAATCACCATGAACTAGAGCATTTATTGGTTTGTGATTCAGCAATTCTGATTTAATTTTTTCTTTAACTTTATTTATAATTTCTTTATCTAAAATTCTCGATTTAAGATTTAATAATTGAGGTATTATCCTTAAGTTTAAAAAACAATCTATCCAATTATCTTCCAAGCCTTTTTTCTGATCTGTTGTCCCGATAAAACCCTCAACTGGAAACCCAAACATTTTGGGTTTAGATTCAGCTGATTTCAAGTGCAATTCACCTAAACCTTTTCCAAGCTTTTTTTGGTCAAAGTTATGCATATCTATCCATTCAATTAAAAGAATCTCTATATTTTTTATATTTTTATATGCAATAACTTCAGGAATAACTAAGTTTTCTTGATTAATATATTTTCTCAAATTTTGGAGACAATATTTTTCAAATTCAAGAAATTTTTTGTTTCTAATGTTTCTTTTAAGGAATAACTTTTTGTTTGAGAATTCTATTCGCCATACATTATGAATATCGCCACCATCTACTTGTTCAATACTTTTTGGATAGGTTTCACCTAATTCTTCACAAATTTCGTTAATTTCAAAAGGAGATAATTTTTGCATTTTAATGAAAAAGTCTGAAGTTATTGTTGTAGGCGCCGGTATAGCAGGACTAACTTCTGCAGCGATTTTATCAAAACAAGGCTTATCAGTGACTTTAATCGAATCTCATACTCAAGCCGGAGGATGTGCCGGTACTTTTAAAAGAAAGAATTATACTTTCGATGTTGGCGCAACTCAGGTTGCTGGTTTAGAGAAGGGAGGAATACATTCTAGAATTTTTGATTTTTTAGATATTCCATCCCCAGAAGCCACGATTTTAGACCCTGCTTGCATTGTTGATTTAAATGATGGTGGTAATCCTATACCTATTTGGTATGAAAAAAGTAAATGGATTGCTGAACGAGAAATGCAGTTTCCTGGGAGTCAAAGATTTTGGAAGCTTTGTACCCTAATACATGAAAGTAATTGGATATTTGCTAATAATAATCCAGTATTACCAATAAGAAATTTTTGGGATTTTTCTCAACTTCTCAAAGCACTAGTACCTTCAAATCTTGTCACAGGTATCTTACTTAAATCTACTATTTTTGATCTATTGCGGATATGTGGATTATCCAAGAATGAGCGCTTGATTAAATTCTTAAATCTTCAATTAAAACTTTATTCTCAAGAGGATGTTTATAGTACTGCAGCATTATATGGATCTACTGTTCTTCAGATGTGTCAACAACCACATGGTCTTTGGCATCTTAAAAAATCAATGCAGTCTTTAAGTGAATCATTAGAAAGTTCATTAATTAAAACTGGAGTTAATTTAATTTATGGACAAGAAGTAAATTCTATAACTTTTGACGACGTAAATATGTGTTGGCAATTATCTGCAAATTCGAAAAAAAAATCATTTATTTATCAAGCAAAAGATGTGATTTATACCGCGCCTCCACAATCTTTGCTCAAGCATTTGAAAGATCCTTTAGAAAGAAAAAAAAATTATAAAAATCGACTTAATAATTTGCCTGATCCAAGTGGAGCTGTAGTTTTTTATTCAGCATTAAAAAAGGAACATATTAAAAAAACATTCTCCAATCATTATCAATTTGTTTCAAAAGAATTTTGTTCGTTATTTGTATCAATTAGTGATGATGGTGATGGAAGAGCTCCAAAAGGTGAGGTTACTTTAATTGCCAGTATCTTTACCAAAACTAAAGATTGGTTTGATCTAGATAAACAAACTTACTTAAAGAAAAAAAATGGTTTCATGAAAAAAATATCCCTTGAATTGGAAAGTCAATTTGATATTGATCCTGAAAAATGGCTACATAGAGAATTAGCAACTCCATTGGGCTTTGAAAAATGGACAAAAAGACCTAATGGAATAGTAGGCGGGCTTGGTCAAAATCCAGATATTTTTGGTTTATTTGGATTATCAAGTAGGACACCTTTTGAAGGTTTATGGTTATGTGGAGATTCGATTTATCCTGGAGAGGGGACTGCAGGTGTTAGTCAGTCTGCATTAATGGTTTCAAGGCAAATTTTAGCTTCCAAAGGTATAGAAAATTTTAGTTTATAAAATTTTGTCTGTTTTCTTTTGCTTCTGCAAGTTTTTTAGAAAGTAAATCCCAATTTTTTTCTTTAATAAGAGATTCCAGTATATTCAGCTTATTTTTAAAATTATTTATGGAATTTAAAACATTAATCTGATTATTAATAGCTAAATCTAGGCCTAGTTGTTCATTGCCTCCGCCAACTCTCGAAGTGTCAGCAAATCCTGTAGCTGCTAATTTTTGCGAGAGATCTAATAAAGATTGATTATTTTTTGTTTGCGCAGTTTCTATGAGGGCAGAAGCTAAAAATATAGGCAAATGAGAAATTAGAGATACAGCTTCATCATGCTCTTTTGGCGAAGCTTGGCAAATTTCACAATCCATTGATTTTATGAGCTCGGAAATAGTTCTGACTGAATTTAAATCACTATGTTGTGTTGGGGTAATAATCCATTTTGCATTTTCAAAAAGACCTTCAAAACCTGAATCCACTCCTTTTTTTTCTGTGCCGGCCATTGGATGAGATCCAATAAATAGAGGATGTGAATTTTCCCATGTATTTACAATTGGTTCTTTTACAGACCCTACATCAGTTAGTATTGTTTCCTGAGGTATTGATGCTACTAATTGTTGCGACGGACTGATCAAATCTTTGATAGGCAATGCCAAAATTATTAGCTCACATTTTTTTAATAAGCTCAGATCACAGCTAACAAAATTTGCAAGTTTTTTATCCTTAGCTTTTTTTTCATTAAATTCATTATTTGCTATTCCATAAATTGTATGATTTAGACTTTGGAGTTTTAATCCTAAAGAACCACCAATTAATCCTAATCCTACTATTCCAATTTTCATAAATTAATTAATTCAAGACTTTCTTTTATTGATAACAATTTTTTGTATATTAGGTTCATAAATTTTGCATGTTTTTGAAATTAAATTAATTATAAATGCTTGAAATTTTAAGTCATCAATATTTGAAAAATTTTTTGAGAAATCAAAGTATTAATTGGGAGCACATATATTCTTTTGGGAGGATAGTTTCCAAATGTATTGAAAATGATTCTACCTATCTAATTAATTCAGAAATTTTCTCTAGCTATGATTGGTTACCTCCAATTTTGATTTCTTTATTTTTGAAGGAAGAGGATTCAACTTTTATTTTATCTAAAGAAAAAATCCAATTTATAAGCCAATTTCAGATTGATTCATTGAAAAATCTAGGTTTTAATTTTATTTTGAAAAATGATCAATTTATTTTTGCAAATCATCATGTTCACTTGATAACTATCCAAAATTTTCTTAATGATCCCAATTCTCGTAATCTTAGAAATCATCGAATAGTTTATTCAGGAATTGAGGATATAAAACAGGATTTAAAAAATCATTTTAGGATTTCTTTACTTAAAAAGGATTGGACAAAAAATTTTAAAGAATTTGAATTAATCAATCAAAAATTTATCAAAGTATATGATTCGTTGAAGAAAAAGTTCTTCTTGAGAAAGGTTTTAGGAAATAGTTATATCAATTTAGATGAAAAAGAAATTAGTTTCTTGTCAAACTTTTTTCATGAAAATTCTTTTTTTTCTGAAAAATTTTTAAGCGTCAACAAAGCATTATCTCAAGGTTGGGCATGCTGGGTAAAGTTAAACGATACAAATTTAGATTGGAATTTGTATTTACAGCCAATAGATGAACTTTTTCAAATTAAGGAATTTTTTTCAAATAATAAATTTATTTTTTTATCAGCATTGAGAAAAGATAATTTTTTCCAAATGTATTTTAAAAAGCATAGTTTAGATATTGACTTGGTTATTAATTTTAAGAGTAACTTTGAAGAGAAAAAGATTTCTTTATATATACCCTCTAAACAGTTGCTTCCTAATAATCCTCTTTTTACTAATTCAATCTTGGACAAATGCAAAAAGTTAATACTTTTTAGAAAGGGTTTAACTTTAGTGTTATCTGATGATATTGATTTAAAAACTAATCTTGCTACAGAATTAGCTTCTACTTACGGGAAGAGAGTATTGCTAGAGACAATTCCCTCAGGTAGAAATGAAATCCTTTGCTCTAGTTTTGACTGGTGGATTATGAATTCTTATTTAATTCAAATTCCAGAACAAATTATCATTCCTTTACTTCCGATTCCGAATATGTCAGAACCCATTAATGCAATTACTGTCTCTCATAAAAATAAGCTTTCTCAAGATTGGTTTAGAGACTTCTTTCTTCCTCAAGCTAGAATTAAACTTGAAAGATCTATTTCTCCTTTAAGAAGAAATTCAGGTAAGTTAATAATCCTAGATGGAAGAGCAAATAAAAGAAACTGGGGAAGATTACTTTTGCAAAATATTCAACCCTCAAAACAAATTAACTATATGCTACCTTTTGATTAGGTTATGATTTTGTAAATAACTAGAGAAATATGGGAGAAGCAAAAAGACGTAAAACACTTGGTTTACCTCCAAAAAAAAATAATACTAAAACTAAAATTGATGAGTCTCCAAGATTATTTGAATGGCTTCCGTTTACAATCAATCAAAGAGATAATCTAATTAAATTAAGTATTAAGGCCAGTTGGTTTGGAATCGGAGGGTTAGTAATTTTATGGATTGTAGTGAGATTTATAGGCCCTGCTGCTGGGTGGTGGACTTTAGCTGATTCTTTATAAATCTAAGCTACTGTTTTTATATCATTAACAGCGATTGTATTAGCAGGATTGCTATTTAATGCTTTCATTGAATTAGAACTAACTTCAGTTCCTTCTGTTAATTTCTCTTTAACTATAGATTCTACTTTATTCCTGATTTCTAAGTTTTGATCAAGCCAAATAATTGTATTATCTCTTCCTTGTCCAATATTTTCTCCTTCATAACTATACCAGGCACCTCTCCTTATGATGATATTAGTCTCTTCTGCTAAATCTAATAAGCATCCTGTTGTACTAATACCTTTTCCAAAGAGAATATCAAATTCTGCAATTCTAAATGGTGGTGCAACTTTGTTTTTTGCTACTTTCACTTTTGCTCTTATGCCATATTCCTCAGTACCTCTTTTAAGAGTTTGAATTCTTCTGATATCAAGTCTTACTGAGGCGTAAAATTTCAATGCATTACCTCCTGTGGTTGTTTCTGGATTGCCGTATGTAACGCCAATTTTTAGGCGTAATTGATTCAGGAATATTACCGTACATCCAGATTTGCCAATATTTCCTGTTATTTTCCTCATTGCTTGGCTCATTAGCCTTGCTTGGCTTCCAATTACGTGATCTCCCATCTCTCCTTCTATCTCGGCTCTTGGGGTTAGTGCTGCGACCGAGTCAACAACTACAAGATCTACTGCACTCGATCTTATAAGTTGGTCAACTATTTCTAGAGCCATTTCACCAGTATCTGGCTGTGACACTAACAAATTTTCAACATCAACACCTAAAGAGGCCGCATAAACTGGATCGAGTGCATGCTCAGCATCTACAAATGCAGCTACTCCTCCATTTTTTTGGACTTCCGCAATCGCGTGAAGCGTTAATGTAGTTTTCCCTGAACTTTCTGGTCCGTAAACTTCTACTACTCTTCCTTTTGGATAGCCTCCTCCTAATGCTAAATCTAATGTGAGCGCCCCAGTAGATATTGTTTCTACTTTCATTCTTGAGGCGTCACCAAGTCTCATTATTGAACCTCGCCCAAAATTTCTTTCTATTTGACCTAAGACAAGACTTAATGCCTTGTCTTTTTCTTTTGATTCAGTTTTTTTCTTTTCTTCAAGGCTCATTGTTTGATTTATTGATTAAAGTTCTTGTAATTATTCTAAATTTGGAAATTTTTATTTAAACCAAACTTCATAAATACAAACTATAGTACATCTGTACTCTAGCTGATTATCTTTAAATTGCAACTAATTCTCCAAGGTTTCCTAATTTTAATAATTTGATTTCATTACTTAACTTATTTTTATCTGTTTCTTTCAAATATCCCCAATCAGCTAGGAAGCATGGAATGTGAGAAGTTTCTGAATTTTGTTTAATATCGATCAGAGTTTTTTTTCTATCTTCTATAAAGCCTAAAATTTCATAAGTTTGTGTAAGTTTTTCAGCTATTTTGATTTTTGTTCCTGATTCATAACCAAAAATAAATTCTGGAAAAATATTTAATTGTTTAAGAATTTTTTCTGCAAATATTTTACCTTTTGTTGTTATGACTCCTGTTTTTATTCCTCTTTTGCTTAATTCTTTCATAAAATTTATAATTTCAAAAAAAGGTTTATGTAAATTTACCCACGATTTAAAATCTTTATCAATTTGGTACTTGCGAGACTTATCTAACATTTTTTGTATATCTTCTGCTATCCAGGAATTTTCATTTAATATCCTCTGGCAATTTTGATGATAATTAATAATGAAATCATCTTTATTATCACTTTTTAATGGATTTTCTGTTTTTATAATTTCGTGAACAATTAGAATCATTTCCCAACCATATTTAACCCAAGGTCTAATTTCTTTGAAAGAATTTGGTACTCTTTGATAAAGTTTTTGATCAATAGTGATATTGGGTGAATTTAAATATCTTTCACAGGCCAGCAAGGAGCTATGCCAATATTCTTGCATTCCGTCAACTATTACTCCATCAAAATCAAATAGAAAAATTTTTTGAGAAGACACCAATTGAATATTAGAACTGGGCCGCTAGGATTCGAACCTAGGAATGTCGAGACCAAAACCCGATGCCTTACCACTTGGCGACGGCCCATTGAATTACCATTTTAATACATGAGAAGATTTTTTTCTATCCAAAAAATACAAATTTTTTATAAACATGGCGCTAGTTTTGAAAAATAAAAATATTATTTGAATGAGCTCGATTTCCATGGCTCTAGAAATTTCTGAGCTTTTTTGATCGCCAAACCCATTATTTCAGGATACTCATAGAGTTTTTTGTTATTTTTGTGAGCAAATTCAATAAGGGGCTGCATAATTTTTCTTGCAGCACTTCCAAATGCTATTCCATCTGGGAGATTGTTTGAATTCAACAATTCATGAGTTTTTTCATTTGTTCCTCCTGCTAATTGAATTAATCCTGGTGGAAGATCTGAACCGATTTTTTCAAACAACTTAACAGCATCTCTACTTGTTGTAGGAGCAAGATCTCCAGACATTGGCCTTCCATCTAGTTGCCAAATAAGGGGAATATCTAGCGCATTCAGAATTTCATATCTTTCCCAAAGAGCTTTCAAAAGATCTTCGGGCTCTTGGGCTTTTTTGAAAGATTGATTTAATCCACAACTAATAGATATCTTGTCTAATTTCATTCCAGAATTTTTAAGTATACTTACAACTTTTGTGAAAGAATCTAGGCGATTGATTTCTGTATGAATTTCTACTGCATTAGGCCTTATTTTTTGAAGTGTTGATGCTAAATCATTTTTTGACAAATTATATTCATATTCACTAATTAGATTTAGAGGACAACTATTTAAACATCTTCCACATCCATAACATTTACTCTCTTTAATTCCGAAATTATCAATTGCAAAGGTGGGGCATACTTTTTCGCATGGTCTTGGACAACTAGGGGGACATTTTAAGGGATCAAATTTGGCTTTTCGAAAGTGGATATCATTACCATCACAAATACTTATCATTAATCCAGGGGAGTGTTTAAAGACTTTTTTTGCCCAATCGATTCCTTTTTTTGCTGCATAAACTATAGATTCTTCTGCTGCAACATCTATGTAGTCGACACCAGCAGCAGTATAAATTGCACATAAATCTTCTATGGCAACAATATCTTCATTACTGGCACCACAAATTAACTTAATCCATTTATCTTTTTTATTCTTGGTTTTAATCAAACAATTTAACTTTCAAATTCATCCAAAATATAATTACTTAATGGTTTCCATTCAAGTTTTCTTGAACCTCCCATTTCAACAACTATTGTTAATTTATTATCGTTAGTGCAAATCTCTATTAAGCTCTCTAATTCAGATTGAGATAATACTTGACCTTCTAATAACCAAAGTAATTTATTTTTATCATTTTCATTAAATAACTCAGAAGCTTGTGGGATTACTTGTTGAACTTCCCCAAGCGCTCCGTTTCTTCCTACACTTTGATGACCGAGATGAGGTGGTCTAACGCCATGCAATTTGAGCAAGAAAACTTCTGGATCTCCAAGCCCTCTTGCTGAAGTTATAAAAGTTTTAAAGCCTTTGGCCCTCATTCTCCTCAAAAGACGAGTTTCATAACCACCTTCAAGAGGAGCAAATATTGCAAGACATTTGTTAGTTTTTAGATCGTTATGAAACTTTTTCCCTGAGAGAAGTAATGGCATAAAAATTTCCTTTATTTCTATTTTATTTTATTTTATGGTACTTGATGATGTACAATTGTAATTCAGTGAATTTTTAAGCTCGCAAGCTAGCCGAGCCTCTGAAAATTTCACATTTTTTAGCGTTTCGTTAAAAAACTCAGGTGGGTTTATCCCGAGAGAAACTATCTATTATTTCAGATAAGTCTCAACCTTACTAATTGTTTTTTATTAACTTCACCTTAATAACTGAAGGTTTAGATAATTGAAAAATTATTACGAGCTAGCCTAATTTAGTCTTATGTCTGTAGGAATTTTAGGAAAGAAATTGGGCATGTCCCAACTTTTCGATGATAAAGGTAATTCGGTATCAGTTACTCTTATAGAGGCTGGTCCGTGCCGCGTCACTCAATTGAAAACAACTGCTTTGGATGGTTATACAGCCGTTCAGATAGGTTATGGCTTGTCCAAAGAGAAGCATTTAAGCAAACCTGAAAAGGGACACTTATTGAAATCAGGTGAAGAACTTTTAAAGCATTTGAAAGAATATAGGGTTGAAGAAACTTCATCTTATGAAATAGGAAAACAAATAACTGTAAAAAACTTTGAGGTTGGTCAAAAAGTTGATATCAGTGGTAAGTCTATGGGTAGAGGTTTTGCAGGTTACCAGAAAAGACACGGTTTTAGCAGAGGTCCTATGAGTCATGGTTCAAAAAATCATAGAGCACCAGGATCTACAGGAGCAGGAACAACTCCGGGTAGAATTTATCCAGGGAAAAGAATGGCAGGAAGATATGGAGGAAAACAGATAACTACCAAAGGATTGTTAGTTCTAAAAATTGATGATCAGAAGAATTTGCTTGTAGTAAAGGGTTCTGTTCCAGGTAAGCCCGGCTCAATTGTCAACATTAAGCCAAATAATGTTGTAGGCAAAAAAGGAGGTGAAAAATCATGACAACACTTGAAACTTTAAAGTGGGATGGTAAAAAATCAGGCAAAGTTACTCTTGATTTAGCAGTTGCTAAAGAAACTTCTTCGGCAGACTTAATCCATAGAGCAGTCCTTAGACAGCTAGCAAATAAAAGACAAGGGACAGCATCAACTTTGACAAGATCTGAAGTGCGCGGGGGCGGTAGAAAGCCATACAAACAAAAAGGTACAGGAAGAGCTCGTCAAGGATCAATAAGGACACCCTTAAGACCTGGTGGCGGAATTATTTTTGGACCAAAGCCACGTTCTTACAATCTTGATATGAATCGTAAGGAACGTAGATTAGCTCTTAGAACAGCTCTTATGTCCAGAGTATCTGATATGAAGGCTGTTGAAGATTTTGGATCTACTTTAAAGCAGCCTAAAACAAGTGATATCATCAATGGTCTTGCTCGATTAGGTATACAAAAAACTGAAAAAGTTTTGGTTATTCTTGATAGCCCTTCCGATATTATAAAAAAATCCATTAATAATATTGAGAAAGTAAAATTAATCGCCGCCGATCAATTAAATGTATTTGATATTCTCAATGCCAATAAATT
This sequence comes from Prochlorococcus sp. HOT208_60m_808M21, assembly GCA_002026005.1. Classification (GTDB taxonomy): domain Bacteria; phylum Cyanobacteriota; class Cyanobacteriia; order PCC-6307; family Cyanobiaceae; genus Prochlorococcus_A. The sequence goes on along the minus strand of MWOX01000147.1, from coordinate 12,138 downwards.
GGTAATAGGTCAATCAGCGATAGATAAAATTCAGGAGGTTTATGCATCATGACTAAATTATTCGATTCTCGTTTAGCCGATGTTATACGAAAGCCAGTTATTACAGAAAAAGCTACAAATGCACTAGATCTTAATCAATATACTTTCGAAGTAGATCATAGAGCGGCTAAACCACAAATAAAGGCAGCTATTGAAGCCTTGTTCAGTGTTAAAGTCATAGGAGTTAACACTATGAATCCTCCTAGGAGAACAAGAAGAGTCGGGAAATTTTCCGGTAAACGTTCTCAGGTCAAGAAGGCAATTGTACGTCTTGCTGAAGGAGACAAAATCCAACTATTTCCAGAATCTTAAGGAGTTTTAATCATGGCAATACGTAAATTTAAACCTTATACACCTGGCACTAGGCAGAGAGTAGTTACTGACTTTAGTGAAATCACAAGTGCAAAACCTGAAAGATCACTAATAGTTTCAAAACATAGAGTTAAAGGCAGGAATAATCGTGGAGTTATCACTTGTCGTCATCGTGGAGGTGGTCACAAAAGGCAATATAGATTGGTCGACTTTAGAAGAGATAAAAGAAATATCAACGCTAAAGTTGCAGCTATACACTACGATCCTCATAGAAATGCAAGGTTGGCACTTTTATTTTACGAAGATGGGGAGAAAAGATATATTATCGCTCCAGCAGGAGTAAAAGTCGGACAAAATGTCATTTCTGGAGAAAGTGTTCCAATTGAAGATGGAAATGCAATGCCGCTTTCTGTTATGCCACTAGGATCTAGTGTTCATTGTGTTGAGTTATACGCAGGTAGGGGTGCTCAAATGGTTAGATCCGCAGGAGCTAGTGCTCAAGTTATGGCAAAAGAGGGAGATTATGTTGCTTTAAAACTCCCATCTACTGAGGTAAGACTTGTAAGAAAAGAATGCTACGCAACCCTTGGTGAAGTAGGTAATTCTGAAATAAGAAATACTAGCTTAGGTAAAGCAGGAAGAAGAAGATGGCTTGGAAGAAGGCCTCAAGTAAGAGGTAGTGTAATGAACCCATGTGATCATCCACATGGAGGAGGAGAGGGAAAAGCACCAATTGGTAGAGCAGGCCCAGTTACTCCATGGGGTAAGCCAGCTCTTGGACTAAAGACACGCAAAAAGAACAAACCAAGTAATAAATTAGTTGTTCGAAGACGCCGTCGTGTTTCTAAGAGGAGTAGAGGAGGAAGAGACTCTTGATTACTTCATTTATTATTTCAATTTCTATTACATAATCATGGGACGTTCACTAAAAAAAGGACCTTTTATAGCAGATAGCCTGCTCAAGAAGGTAGAAAAACAAAATACCGATAATGACAAGTCTGTTATCAAAACTTGGTCAAGATCCTCTACGATTTTACCTTTAATGATCGGTCACACAATCGCTGTACATAATGGCAAGACTCATATTCCAGTATTTATTACTGAACAAATGATTGGTCATAAACTCGGTGAATTTGCTCCTACACGCACTTACCGAGGTCATATAAGAGATAAGAAAGGAGCAAAATCATGACAAAAACACCTGAAACAACAAAAACAGCAATTGCTCATGGGAATTATGTTCGCGGATCAGCCTCTAAAGTGAGAAGAGTTTTGGATCAGATAAGGGGTAGATCTTATAGAGATGCATTGATTATGTTGGAATTTATGCCTTACAGATCTACAGACCCCATTACTAAAGTTCTAAGATCTGCTGTTGCTAATGCAGAACATAACCTTGGAATGGATCCATCTACCCTAGTTATTTCCTCTGCATGGGCTAATAGTGGTCCAGTAATGAAAAGGTATAGACCCAGAGCTCAAGGTCGAGCTTTTTCAATTAAAAAACAGACTTGCCATATCAGTATTTCTGTTGAGTCTGCTCCTACTCAAACTAATGCGGAGGTACAAAACTAATGGGACATAAAATACATCCTTCTGGACTAAGATTAGGAATTACACAAGAGCATCGCTCTAAGTGGTTTGCTACTTCTAAAACATATCCAATTCTTCTCCAAGAAGATTTTAAAATTCGTACCTTCATACAAAAAAAATATGGAGCAGCAGGAATTAGCGACGTCTTAATAGCAAGAAAAGCTGACCAACTGGAACTTGAATTAAAAACAGCAAGACCAGGAGTTATAGTTGGAAGACAAGGAAGTGGTATCGAAGAATTAAGATCTGGCATTCAAAAAACTATAGGTGATAGAACAAGGCAAGTCAGAATAAACGTTGTTGAAGTTGAACGCGTAGACGCTGATGCTTTTTTACTAGCTGAATATATTGCTCAACAACTAGAAAAAAGAGTTGCCTTTAGAAGAACTATTAGGATGGCCTTACAAAGGGCTCAAAGGGCTGGAGTTCTAGGTCTTAAAATTCAAGTAGGGGGAAGGTTGAATGGTGCTGAAATAGCTAGAACTGAATGGACTAGAGAAGGTAGAGTACCTTTACATACTTTGAGAGCTGAAATTGACTACGCAACTCGTGAAGCTAATACAACTTACGGTGTTCTAGGCATTAAAGTTTGGGTTTTCAAAGGTGAAGTTCTCCCTAAAGAAGAACAAACTATCCCTGTGGGTGCAAGCCCTAAGAGGAAAGCTAGTAGAAGACCTCAACAATTTGAGGATCGTTCAAATGAGAATTCATAGGAGGTATAAAAATGCTTAGTCCAAAACGTACAAAATTCCGTAAACAACATAGAGGCAGAATGAGGGGTGTAGCCTCAAAAGGTAATACTATTGCATTCGGTCAATTTGCTCTCCAAGCTCAAGACTGTGGATGGGTAACTGCACGTCAGATTGAAGCAAGCAGAAGAGCTATGACTAGATATATCAAACGTGGTGGTCAAATCTGGATAAGAATATTTCCTGATAAACCTGTAACCATGAGACCTGCCGAAACCAGAATGGGTTCTGGTAAAGGTAATCCAGAGTTTTGGGTTTCAGTTGTAAAACCCGGAAGAATACTTTTTGAAATGGGTGGTGAGGATATCACTGAGGAAATTGCAAAGGAAGCTATGCGTCTGGCTCAATACAAACTTCCTGTAAAAACTAAATTTATCTCAATTGATAAAAATCTAGAAAATTCCTCCCAAGAAAATACAAAAAATATTAAAAAATCTCAAGAGGAGGTTAAACAATGAAAAACTCAGAGTCACTTAAGGAATTTAAAAAATTAAATTCTGAACAAATTACTGAAAAGATTGACCAATTACGAAAAGATCTTTTTGACTTGAGATTCAAGCAAGCTACAAGACAGCTCAATGAAACTCATAAATTTAAAATTATCAAGAAACAAGTTGCGCAATTACTCACTCTAAGTAAGAGTCAATCTGCTTCTAAAACAACTTCTGATTAATTATTAGTTATGGCACTTAAAGAAAGAATTGGTACTGTTGTCAGCGACAAAATGGATAAAACAGTTGTTGTTGCTGTTATTAACAGATATCCACATCCCACTTATAAAAAAATTGTAAGTAGAACTACTCGATATAAGGCGCATGATCCAGAAAATACATGCGTTTTAGGTGATCGAGTTAAAATTAGAGAAACTAGACCGCTTAGTGCTCATAAAAGATGGGCCATAGAAGAGATTCTCAATAAAACAAGTCAGGCTAAGGAGGTTAAAAAATGATTCAACAAGAAACTTATTTAACAGTTGCCGATAATAGCGGAGCAAAAAGACTTCAATGTATTAGGGTTTTAGGTTCTAATAGAAGGTATGCACATGTCGGGGATGTAATCGTAGCAACTGTAAAAGATGCTCTTCCTAACATGGGAGTTAAGAAATCTGAAGTTGTTAAGGCTGTTATCGTCAGAACAAAAGCAACATTAAGAAGAAATACTGGTAATTCAATCAGATTTGATGACAATGCGGCAGTATTGATTAATGAAGATAAGAATCCAAAAGGTACTAGAGTCTTTGGTCCTGTAGCTAGAGAACTGCGGGATAAAAATTATACAAAGATTGTTTCTCTTGCTCCGGAGGTGATTTAAATGTTGGATTCATTAAAGCAAAAGAAAAATTTCCAGAGAATAAAAATGAGAATCAAAACTGGAGATTTGGTAAAAGTAATTAATGGCAAGGACAAAGGGAAAACTGGTGAAGTTTTAAAAACTATCCCTCTTGAAAATAGAGTAGTTGTAAAGGGAATTAACCTTAGGACAAAACATGTAAAACCAACTCAGGAAGGAGAAACTGGAAGAATTCTTACAGAAGAAGCATCTTTACATGCATCAAATGTAATGTTTTTTTCAAAGGATAAAAATCTTACAAGTAAGATTGAATACTTTATTGATAAAGAGGGGGTTAAGAAAAGAAGATTGAAGAAAACTGGTGAAGTAATTGATTAATTTTTCATCAGAAACCAGATTTCAACTTTTTCTAATTTATCAATTCTGACAAAGACCAGAATTAACAAAAAATTATGACTCTAAAAAATCGCTACAAAGAATCAATAAGACCAAAACTTTTAAAGGACCTTGGTCTTAAAAATATTCATCAAGTACCTAAAGTTGTCAAAGTCAACGTTAACAGAGGTCTTGGTGAAGCAGCTTCGAATTCGAAAGCTCTTGAAGCCTCTTTAAATGAAATGGCAACAATTACGGGACAAAAGGCTTTAGTAACTAGGGCCAAAAAAGCTATCGCGGGTTTTAAAATTCGTGAGGGCATGCCTATTGGTTGTACTGTAACTTTAAGAGGAGACAGGATGTATTCTTTTTTGGAGAGATTTATAAATCTAGCTTTACCAAGAATAAGAGACTTTAGAGGAGTTAATCCAAAAAGTTTTGATCTGAGAGGTAATTACACCGTTGGCGTGAAAGAGCAATTGATTTTTCCTGAAATCTCTTTTGATAAAATAGATTCAATAAGAGGTATGGATATAACTATTGTCACTAGTGCAAAATCAGATCAAGAAGGTAAAGCTCTTTTGCAGGAGTTAGGAATGCCTTTTAGTAAGAATTAAATTAAAACTATGTCAAATCACGATCCTATTTCAGATATGCTTACTCGAATTAGAAATGCGAGTCAAAAAAAGCATACAACCACATCAATCCCAAGTTCAAAAATGTCCCTAAGTATTGCAAAAGTGCTTCAAAAAGAGGGTTTCATTTCTGACATTAATGAAGAAGGTGAAGGCTATAAGTCACAAATAATACTTGGTCTGAAATATAGTGGCAAGAATCAATTCCCTACTATTCGATCCATGCAAAGAGTTAGTAAACCTGGTTTGAGAATATATAAAAATACTAGAGGTTTACCAAAAGTTCTTGGAGGTCTTGGAGTTGCCATAATATCAACTTCTAAAGGCGTTATGAGTGATCGCGATGCTAGAAAGCAAGGCATTGGCGGCGAAGTCCTCTGCTATGTTTATTAAGGAGAATTAATCATGTCAAGAATCGGAAAAACACCAGTACTTATTCCAGAGAAAGTTACAGTTGATTTTGATGGATTAACAGTTACAGTTAAGGGCCCAAAGGGTGAGTTAAAACGTCTCATGCCTGAGGGAGTTAGTTTTGATAAGAAAGATAATACTGTTGTCGTAAGTCCTACTACAGCTAAAATACATTCAAGGCAGAGACATGGTTTATGTAGAGCTTTAATTGCAAATATGGTTGAAGGGGTTACTCAAGGTTTTTCAAAGAAACTAGAAATTGTAGGCGTTGGATCAAGAGCACAAGTAAAAGGTAAAAATCTAGTTGTAAGTGCAGGATATAGTCATCCTGTAGAAATGATCCCCCCTGATGGTATAACATACAAAGTTGAGAGTAATACAAACGTTACCGTATCTGGAATTGATAAGGAAATTGTTGGCAATGAAGCAGCAAAAATCAGATCAATTAGACCTCCAGAGCCATATAAAGGTAAAGGAATTAAATATCATGATGAGAGAATTCTCAGAAAAGCTGGTAAATCTGGCAAAAAATAATTCCAATTAAAAAAATGACCAAACTTTCCAGGAAACTACAAACCCAAAAAAGACATAGAAGATTAAGGAGATTCTTAATTGGAGATGCAACTCGTCCAAGATTGTCTGTTTTTCGCTCTAATAACCATATTTATGCTCAGGTTATAGATGATAGCGCTCAAACAACTATTTGCTCAGCTTCAACTGTTGATAAAGAACTAAGAGAAAAATCTGAGAAATTACCTTCTGATTGTAATTCCTCTTCTATTGTTGGAAAATTATTAGCAAATAGAGCGATAAAAAAAGGTATTAAGCAAGTAATTTTTGACCGTGGGGGTAATTTATATCACGGTAGAGTAAAGGCACTTGCAGATGCTGCTCGAGAAGCCGGCCTAGAATTCTAACTTTTAATTTTTTACTATGACTGACACTCCAACAAAACAAGAAATTCAATCCAATAACGATAATGTTCCTACAGCTACGCCCGTAGAACAAAAAAAGAATAATCGTAATGATCGAAAAAGAAATAGAAGAGGTGATTCAAAAAATCTAGAGAGAGATTCTGATTGGCAAGAAAGAGTTGTTCAAATTCGACGCGTTTCTAAGACTGTTAAGGGTGGAAAAAAAATGAGTTTTAGAGCAATTGTTGTAGTAGGTAACGAAAAAGGTCAAGTTGGAGTTGGAGTTGGTAAAGCAGGGGATGTTATTGGTGCGGTTAGAAAGGGAGTTTCAGATGGTAAAAAGAATCTTGTAAGGGTTCCCTTAACCCCAAATAATTCAATACCGACTTTATCTTTAGGTCGAGATGGTGCTGCTAATGTTCTAATCAGACCAGCTGCACCAGGTACAGGAGTAATTGCTGGTGGTTCAATAAGAACAGTTTTAGAATTAGCCGGCATAAAAAATGTTTTAGCAAAAAGATTGGGTAGTAAAACACCTTTGAATAACGCTAGAGCTGCTATGGTAGCTCTTTCTCAATTAAGAACACACAAATCTGCCTCTAGGGAGAGAGGCATCTCACTTGAACAGCTCTATTCTTAAAATTATGACTTCAACATTAAATTCACTTAAATCAAACTCTGGCTCGAGAAAGAAAAAACTAAGAAAGGGTAGAGGAATTGCAGCCGGTCAGGGTGCATCATGTGGTTTTGGAATGAGAGGACAAAAGTCACGTTCTGGAAGACCTACACGTCCAGGTTTTGAAGGTGGTCAAATGCCCTTATACAGAAGAGTTCCCAAATTAAAGCACTTTGAAATAATTAATCAAAAGAACTTTTCCATAATAAATTTAGAAAAATTAAATGATTTCAAAGATAACGATACAGTTAACCTTGACTCACTAGTTAAGAAAGGATTGATCTTCAAGCCCAAATTTCCTTTAAAAATCCTTGGTAATGGAAAAATTAATGTAAAGCTAAAAGTCCAAGCTCATGCATTTACAAAAGTTGCAAAACAAAAAATTGAGGAAGCAGGTGGATCCTGCGAGGTTATAAATAATAAATAAATTTACTAAAAATTTAGGTAAACCTTAAAATGTTTGTCAACAAAAGTAGAAATCCTAGCGCTTCAGAAATACTTTCCCAATTATTTTTAAATAAAGAGCTAAGGAGTAGAGTTTTAACTACTTTAGGTCTCCTTCTTCTAGTAAGACTTGGTATATATATTCCTATGCCTGGTATTGATAGGGTTGCTTTTAAAAGTTTTATAGATCAAGGAGGACAATTAATAGGTTTTTTAGATATTTTTACTGGAGGAGGAATTTCAACCTTAGGAATATTTGCATTAGGCATACTTCCCTTTATCAACGCATCAATTATTATTCAGCTTCTCACAGCTTCATTGCCTGTGCTTGAAGACTTACAAAAAAATGAAGGAGAAGCGGGAAGAAGAAAAATTGCTCAAATTACTAGATATGTTTCTTTAGGATGGGGGTTTTTGCAAAGTATAATTTTTTCCTTAATTCTCAGACAATATGCTATTCAGGGGATAAGTGAAACTACATTTGTCTTGCAAACCTCCATCGCCTTGGTTACTGGCTCAATGTTGGTAATGTGGTTTAGTGAAATTATTACAGAGAAAGGGATAGGTCAAGGCGCTTCACTGGTAATTTTTTTGAATATTGTTTCGACTTTACCTAAGGCTCTAAGTTCAACTATTGAAAAAGCTCAAACTGGCGATAGAGGAGATGTTTTAGGTATAGCAGTTTTACTTGGAGTATTTTTACTGACAATTGTTGGGATCATTTTTGTCCAAGAGGGAGCAAGACGCATTCCTATTGTTAGTGCAAAAAGGCAGATAGGAAATTCAACGCTACTTCCTACAAGGCAAAGTTATTTACCCTTGAAATTAAATGCAGGAGGAGTAATGCCGATCATATTTGCATCTGCTTTAATATTTTTGCCTATAACTATTGCAAATGTTACGGGCAATCCAGTCTTAATCAAGTTAGCCAGTAGTTTAAATCCCGGATCTTCTAATCCATGGCCATATGCTCTTACATTCTTCTCCTTGATTTTGGGGTTCTCCTATTTTTATGCATCTCTTACTATCAATCCAGTTGATGTAGCTTCAAATTTAAAGAAAGGAGGTGTAGCGATACCCGGAGTTAGACCAGGAACTAATACAGCAAACTACCTATCAGGTATACAAAATAGGTTGACTTTATTGGGAGGATTATTTCTGGGTTCAGTCGCTATAATCCCGGCTGCAGTAGAAAGAGCTACAAATGTTCAAACCTTTCAAGGTTTAGGAGCAACTTCGTTACTTATTCTTGTTGGTGTTGCTATAGATACTGCTAAGCAAATTCAAACTTATGTTATTTCACAAAGGTATGAGGGACTAATTAATAACTAATGAAGAAACATTTACTATTTTTAGGAGCCCCTGGAGCAGGGAAAGGGACTCAAGCTGAATTGCTAAGTCAAACTAATTCTTACTTGCACCTTTCTACTGGTGAATTATTAAGAAAAGAAATCGAAATGAATACAATCCTTGGTATAAAGGTAAAAGATATTATGAATCGAGGTGAGCTTGTTAGTGATGAACTTGTATTAAAAATAGTAAGACAAAATTTAGTTAAGGATAATAAAGGTTGGATTTTAGATGGTTACCCAAGGAATTTATCTCAAGCAAATTCATTGAATGAAGTCTTAACTGATATAAATCAACCTTTAGAAGTGGTTTTTTATTTAGATATTCCAGAAGAGGTGCTAATTCAACGTTTGCTTTTAAGAGGGAGAAAAGACGATACAGAAGAGACAATTAGAACAAGAGTTGATATTTATAAAAAAACTACAGAACCATTGATTCAATATTTTAAAGATCTCTCATTGTTAGAATATATTGATGCTAATAGAGATTTAAAAACCATTTCCAGATCGATCAAACAAAAAATGGCTTGATGATGATGTAGAATATAGTATTAACGTTTAATTTGTTAATCCCCTATGAAGGTCAGATCTTCAGTCAAAAAAATTAGTCCTGACGATCAGATCGTGAGGAGAAGAGGTAAAATCTATGTTATTAACAAGAAAAGACCTCGTAATAAACAGCGTCAGGGTTAAATTTTAACCCTTAAATTCAAACTTTTAATTATTCAAAACACGTGGCCAGGATTGCAGGAATTGACATACCTCGCGAAAAGCGAGTTGAAATTGCACTAACATACGTCTATGGAATCGGTTTAACGAGATCAAAGCTAATTCTTGCTAATACGGGTGTAAGCCCTGATACTCGTGTCAAAGACCTTTCAGATTCTGATGTTCAAAAGCTCAGAGGTGCTACAGAAGAATTCACTTTAGAAGGAGATTTGAGAAGAAAAGAGGGAATGGCTTTAAAACGTCTACAAGACATAGGTTGTGTAAGAGGAAGAAGACATAGAATGAGTCTTCCAGTAAGAGGTCAAAGAACTAGAACCAATGCAAGAACAAGACGGGGTTCTAGGAAAACAGTTGCTGGAAGAAAAAAATAAATCACTAAATCTATTTACAAATTTAAGTATAAAATTCAAACATCATGGCAGCTACAGTAAAAAAAACAGGTTCCAAGAAATCTAAACGTAATGTACCCAATGGTGTGGTACATATTCAAAGCACTTTTAATAATACTATTGTCTCAATTACTGACACCTCTGGCCACGTAATTTCTTGGTCTTCTGCAGGCGCAAGTGGATTTAAAGGTGCTCGGAAAGGCACGCCATTTGCCGCTCAAACAGCTGCTGAAGCTGCAGCTAGAAGAGCACTTGATCAAGGTATGAGACAAATAGAAGTATTAGTTAGAGGGCCTGGCGCAGGTAGGGAAACGGCCATAAGAGCTTTACAAGTGGCCGGATTAGAAATAACTCTAATAAGAGATGTAACTCCATTACCTCATAATGGATGTAGAAGACCTAAACGGAGACGCGTTTAGGTCCTAACCATTCTCCCCCCCCCCCCCCCAAAAAAAACTCTTAACCTCATTATTTTCCGTGTTGCAATACCAGATTGACAGAATCGACCATCAAGTAGCAGATGATCGCTCCCAAACAGGAACTTTTTTAATTGGCCCTCTTGAAAGGGGACAAGCTACAACTTTGGGTAATTCCCTAAGAAGAGTCCTTATGGGAGGACTTGAGGGGAGTGCAGTTACTGCTGTAAGAATAGCAGGAATTAATCATGAATATGCCACTATTCCTGGAGTTAGAGAAGACGTTTTAGATATTCTTCTTAATTGCAAGCAACTATCAATAAATAGTTCTAATCCAGAGCTCGAAATCGGCAGGTTAGTAGCGAGTGGTCCAATGGAAGTGAAGGCGAATGATATCCAATTCTCCTCTCAAGTTGAAATTGTTGATGGCGAAAAACCGATCGCGACTATTCAGGAGGGTCATAACTTAGAGTTGGAAATCCATGTTGAAAGAGGTGTTGGATATAGACCCGTCGACCGTAAGAGTGAAGAGACAACTGCTATTGATTTACTTCAAATAGATGCTGTATTTATGCCAGTTAAGAGAGTGAATTTTACGATTGATGAAACTGCCGTGGCAGAAGGCGGAACGGGAAGAGAAAGATTAAAAATGGAAGTCGTAACAGATGGTTCAACAAGTCCTGACGATGCTATTGCTGAAGCTGCAAATCAGTTAATAGAACTTTTTCAACCCCTTGCAACTGTTACTATGGTTGAGGAAATTCCTGAAGAACCTGAACCATCTCCTGAAGCTCAAATACCTCTAGAGGAACTAAATTTGTCCGTTAGAGCATATAATTGTTTGAAAAGAGCGCAAGTTAACTCAGTTTCAGATTTAATGGGCTTCAGTTATGAAGATCTTCTTGAAATTAAGAACTTTGGCTCTAAATCTGCAGATGAGGTTATTGAGGCTCTTGAGCGCATCGGCATTTCTATTCCACAAAGCAGAACATCTGTTTAACAATTTTAAAGATTATGAGACACCAACTTAGAATTCCATTATTGAGTAAACCTGCTGACCAGAGGAAAGCACTTCTAAGAGGTTTAACTACTCAATTAATTAGGGAAGGTAGAGTAACTACAACAAAAGCTCGTGCTAAAGCTTTAAGAAATGAAGCTGAAAGAATGATTTCACTCGCTAAAGATGGAAGTTTGGCCTCTAGGAGAAGGGCTATTGGATATATTTATGATAAAAAATTAGTTCATTCATTATTTGAAAAAGCAAAGGAAAGATATGGAGACAGAGATGGTGGTTATACTCGCATAGTAAGAACTGTATCTAGAAAAGGTGATAACGCTCAGATGGCCATAATCGAGCTTGTTTAATTTAGTTAATTAAAGGGGCTTTTACTAAAAAATAACTTTTGAAAAGGGTAGCTTTACTAGTCCAATATGACGGAACTCATTATTCAGGTTGGCAAAAACAAAAAAATGCAACTACTGTTCAAGAAATTTTAGACAGAGCTCTCTTAAAGATTACGAATCATACAGTAAAGACTTTTGCAGCAGGTAGGACTGATGCTGGGGTTCATGCATCAGGTCAAGTAGTACACTTTGATGTTGATTGTGTTATTCCAGGAAATAGTTATTCTGATGTCTTAAATAGTCTCTTACCCTCATCAATTAGGATCTTGGAATCAGTTGAGGTAAAAGATAGTTGGCATGCATGCTATTCAGCAATGTATAGACATTATCGATATGTCATTAATAACAGTAAATTTCCAAACTTGTTCATCAATAATTGGTCATGGCATAGATATCAAAAAGTATTAGATGAA
>MWOX01000146.1 GCA_002026005.1 Prochlorococcus sp. HOT208_60m_808M21 | reverse complement strand
ATTTGTTAAGTATTTTTCTAATTCAGAAGTATATTTTCTTGTATCTATAATTTCTTCAGGATCAATCCCCGCTAGTGGATTGCCAGTAACATTCCTTGGATTATCCATTCCAGACTGAACGGATGTAATATCAACCTCTCTAAGTCTTTTAATAATATCTGGTAGATCATTTATCAAAACTCCCCTTAATTGAATATTTTGCCTAGTTGTTATATCTGCAGAGCCGTCTTCTCCGTATCTAGCAACTATTGAAGCGATTACTCTCAACTGATTAGAGTTTAAAATTCCATTGGGAACTCTAAGCCTCATCATAAATCTTCCAGGAGTTTTTGGTCTCCAAAAAAGGCCATACCACTTTAAGCGCATTTGCAAATCTACTTCATCCATCTCTTCCCACCCTTTAAGAGCATATTCATCTAATTCTTCAAAAATTTTCAGACCATCTTTCTCCGCCTTTTGCTTTTCAATCTTATTTAATTTTTTATCATTTAAATAATATTGCATATTAATTTTTATTCATTTATTCTTATGAGATTTTAGACAATTTAATGTTTCCTCTTATACGAATGTCAATAAATATTGATTATTTATTTTTGATACCGAATTCCATATTTTAGGAAACTCTTAAGCTCATAAAAACATAAGTACTTTTTCTTGGCAGGATCGCTTATCCGTAATTATAGGATACTTCTGTCCATCCTTTTTGGTGAAGTTCGTGCCACTTTTCCCATGCTGAATCTATGTTGAGTTTTTCAGAAGATTTGTACCCTCCAGGTTCTCCAAGGTGATTTGTGTAGAAAAGATGAGTATGAATTTTTAAATTAGGTTTAGTAGAATTTTTGCATTCTTCGAAAAAGATCATTCTGCTGCCTTCGGGATTTAGTAGGCATCCGTTGGGTTTGCTAGTGCTACAACCAAATGAGTACTTAGGCTCCATACTTTACCTTTAATCGGCTGGTTGATAATTAATACGTTTGTACTATAAATTATATCCTCCTTGTTTTGCTGTCAATCCTTTTAAGGTTAAGTACTTATTTACTAATAATTATTTTGTTTTTTAATAAATAAGATAATTTCTTTTAGCTTATGAATTACAGGGAAGATCTAGAAATCAAACTACAAAAAGTAACACTTGCAATGCAGGAAGTTGTAGATGATATCCACATAACTGATCCTGAGAAGCAAAGAATAATTTCCAAACTTATTGAATTTAAAGAAGCAATCATTTCAAAGGGAATTGAACTTAACATTGAATTAGAGGCAGCCTAGAAATATTTAATATCTCATGAATGTTTAATTACTTTTAGAATAATGTTATTAACAAAGAAGGGTTATTTATTAAATGCAGCCTGGTACTTTTGAATTATTGATCCTGGTATTTATTTTTTTAGGTCTTCAAGCCTGGTGGATTATCCCAATAGTTATTAAAAATAATAAATTAAATAATAGAGGTAAGAATTTGAGAGAGGAAATTAAGCAATTAGAAAAGTTATACAAAAAATAAATTAGTTTATTATTTTTGAAACTACCTATTATTAGTGAAACTCAAATATCTAATGAAATTAAAAAAAATTATTCCATTTTGCTTCTTTTTTATTGGAACTTTAGCTTTACCACAACCTTCTCTTACTGAAGAAAAGATTGAAGTTATACCTATTATTCAAAGTTCAAAAGGACTAAGTGGTAAAAATTTTAATTATCTCGAGGGTAAGCCTGAATTAAGACTCTTAAAAGTAAAGATTCCAGTTGGCTTGAAAACTCCAATTCATACTCATCCTTCCCCAATGTTGATTCATGTCACCAGAGGAAGATTAAAACATGTGAGGGGTGAAGAAATTAATTTCTTTAAAGCGGGTGATGCATTTATAGAGAGTAATAATGGGGGCCTACACTATCTGAAAAATGTTGGGAAGAAGCCGGCCATACTTCATGTGGGAGTTGTATCAGTAGTTGGAATGCCTACAGCCATAAATGAATAAAATTTTCTATAAGTTATTCGATCTGCATTTTTAGGATTCACCTTTTAAGAAGAACAACTGTAATGAGATACTCCTCCATAGTTAAAATACTGGCTGGGCTTTAGTCGATTATATTTTTGATCTATTTCAGGGGGTTGTTCTACATATGGATTGCTAAACACATCCTGTAACCCTTTTATTTTTTTGTAATTTCCCTTTTCAGCTTCTTCATATGCGGGAACGACTATCCATTCGCGCCAAGTATAGACTGGATTAAGGGATTTCATTGATATCGATTTTGCTTTAATATTTCCCTCTTTCTTCAATACTGATTGCCAGTTTTCAAGCCATACTTCCCACCGATTCTTGAGCTCATCATCAATTGGAAAATAGAAACTGTCTTTTAAAGAATCTAATTTATAAGGTATTTCAGAGAGTTTACGGAATAAAATTGTATAGTCTGCTTTTGAAATGACCATGAGATTAAAAAATTCATTTATTAGAGTTTCGTTGTAATGTTCTAAACCAAGCTTGTTTGCCCACATTTTCATCAATTCCTTATTCATTAATTCAGAAAATTCCTTTTCGATTTGATCTAACTTTTCTAGATCTTTTTTGCTTTCTGAAAGTAGCGGACTAAGAGAGGAACAGAATGTTTTAAAGTTTATTTCCGCAGCAGAAGGTTGGTTGAAAAATGAGAAATGTTCACCTCCACCTGTCCATGGCTGAAATCTTGGATCAAATAATTCACAGAATCCAAAGGGGCCATAATCCAAGGTATAACCTCCAGCAGCACAATTATCACTATTGAAATTACCCTGGCAATAACCAACTCTCATCCAGTTGGCTATAAGTGATATAAGTCTTGATCTGTATAAAGAAGCCAGTTTTATTACTTTACTTTCAATTGAAATCTCATATTCAATTTCATCTTTATAATTCCTATCAATTAGATGTTGAACTATCATCTTTAGTTCATTGAGGGCCTCATCATGCGCATTATTACGAACTCGTCTTGCAAAAAGTTCAATCTGGCCTACACGTAAAAAAGATGGAGCGACTCTCGTAGTAATTGCCGCTTGATTATCAATCATGATATCAGGTTCAAAATATCTGGACCCTTTGGAATACCAAGGTCTTCTAACTATTTCTGAACGTGAGACATAAAGTGTTAAAGATCTTGAGGTAGGGATTCCCAAGGCATTCATTAATTCCTGTGCGAGAAATTCTCTTACGCTAGACCTTAAGACAGCTCTTCCATCTGCCCCACGACAATAGGGAGTTGGACCTCCTCCTTTAAGTTGCATTTCCATTCTTTTCCCATTGAATAAACCTTCAAAAACAGAAATTGCTCTGCCATCGCCATAACCATTGCCAGTTCCAAAAGGACATTGCTGGGTATATTCATTCCCGTAAATTGATAATGCATAACCTGTTGCCCAACCAACAGGACTCATTGGATATTTAGCAACAGAAATATCACCTGAGAAAAAACGACAAAAATTTTGGTCTTTAGTAAGATCTGAGCTTAGCTTTAGTTCTTTAAAAAGTTTGTTGCTATGGGAAATATATTCTGGATCTGGAATAGCAGTTGGAACAACTGGTACGTAATGACCTGAATATACTGAACGCGGCTTATGATCATTTCCATCTTTTGTTGATTTAGGATCTGCTTTAAGAGAATTCATAAAAGAATAGTCAGATAGTAGAGAAAATTCATAAAAATTTTCTGTAAGCTTTTCTTTTAATGAATCAGATTTGGTTGACATCAAATTTGCTATCTATTCTTGTAGGCGTTCTAATTTCTTTAAATAAAACATCTAAATGTATTTTATATAGTTTCTATTAAGGATGGTTTTTGCCGATACATTCGAGATTAAAAATAAGATAAATTTTAATACTTCATTAAAAAAAGGTTCCGCAGTAAAACATTTTCTTGAGAAAAATATTTAGACTTTAGTAATAAAACAAAGCACTTAGCCTTCATATCAATTTTTTAATTAATAACCATGGCAAATACTTAATTTTTGACTAGTATTTTTTTGAGTTTGATCAAAAATAATGCGAAAAAGTTAAACTATTTTATCTTTTTTTGACTTGCACCCCTCCCCTTATTTCCGCACTATATCGCAGTAAATTTATTCAATTTTATACATTATAATTTTATTTATTTTTAACTTACCCAGCCTTTAAGCAAATCAAACACACTAATAAATAGTCCAAAACCAATAATTGGGGGAGCAACCCATCTTGTCATGAATTTCAAATAACGTGTCGTTTTGATTCCAACTTTTGAATCACTAAGTTCTTCATTAAACTTTCCAGGTACTACCCATCCCATAAAGAAAGTAACCAAGAATCCACCAAAGATAAGTAATACACCTCCAAAAATCGAATCAATAGTTCCAAGAATGTTTAAGTTTAATGCAGAAGGAATGCCTGCTAAGAATAAGAAAAGAGTTATCAGCCAAACAGATTTTTCTCTTTTAAAACCAAATTTATCCATTAAAGAGGAAACTGGAACTTCTAATAATGAAACAGAGGAAGTTATTGCTGCAATATAAGCTAGTGCGAAAAATGCAACAGCTACAATTCTTCCAACCGCTCCATATGAACCAAGGCCCGTAGGAATTGATATAAATAATGCACCAACTGTTGATTCAGAAATAGCATCATTTAAACCAAACGTTAAAACAATCGGAAAGGTAATAAGTCCTGCCATAAGACCCACCAATGTATCCAATGATGCAACTCCAACACTTAGTTTTGGAAGATTACTCTTTTTATTTAGATAGGAAGCGTAAGTCACCATTACTCCAATTCCTAAACTTAAAGAAAAGAAAGCTTGTGTAAAAGCATTTCTTATGGTTTGAGGGTTCCTTAATTCATCAAAGTCAAATTTAAACAAAAATGTTTTATATCCATCCCATGCACCTGAAAGTGAAGTGGCCCATATTGTAAGCGATAGAAGAATTATAAAAAGTATAGGCATAAAGAATCTTGTTACCTTTTCGATTCCTTTTTTTATCCCTGATGAAACTATTATGGCAGTAAGAACGAGACTTAATAGGTGCCCCAATAAAACACTGCTACCACTACTAATTGAGCCAAAGAAAGTTTCTGCTTCACTTAAATTTTTTGGTAATCCAAAAAATAATGAATGGAACAAGGTATCTGCGGTCCACCCCATTATGACTGAATAATATGATGCTATTCCAAAGGGAGCTATAAAGAAAAGAATTCCTAATGGATACCAATTTTTTCCAGCTAACTTTACTGGTGCAAGCAATGTGCTGGCGGTAGCGTTTCTTCCTAAAGCCATTTCAGCAACAAATACAGGAAGGCATACAATTAAAACGATTAGTACGTATAAAAGTACAAAAGCAGCACCTCCACCTTGAGAGGCTCTGTAGGCGAAACCCCAAAGGTTACCAAGACCTACTGCGCTACCAGCAGCTGCAAGAATGAATCCCAACTTACTAGTCCATTGTTCTCTTGGAGAAATTTTTGAGTCCAAAATTAAAATCTGCTTTTTATAGTTGATTTATAACTCATAAGTAAAATTAGTTAATACCTTGCTTAATAAAAACTAATCTTTATTCAATTATTTTTTTGCAAGAAGATTTAAAATCTAAAAAACATCTTATAACTACCATGACCATTGAAACGACTATTCTAGATTTTCAACTAAGTAATACGTTTGAACAATATGAATCTCATATGAATGCTGAGGAACAACAGTCGATGTTTAAAGAAATGGGTGTAAAAACATTTTATATTGGTAAATCAATAGATGAACCTAAAAGGGCAACTGTAATTTTTCAAGGACCAGAAAATGTTCTATACGATATTTTTATGAATCCTGAAACAAAACCTATTGTTGAAGCTTCAGGGCATATTTATGAGGGTACAAAAATAACTCGATGGATTTCTTGAAAAAATAAATCTTTTATGAATTATCAACTTTTAATTGAATCATATTCTTTTGGGACATCCCTTTCTGAGCAAGAAATAGAACTTTTAAGTCTGGAACTTGAAACTCAAATCATGAACATTAATATATCAACAGATTTTGGCTGTTTTAAATCGGCCCCCACCCATATTTGTGAAGGTCTAAATTTAAAAATAGATACTTATTGGATTATGTGCCTTGCTGAAATATTAGATTTACATAACCCCCCCCCATTTGGGAAAACGAAAAGTGTAGAGGTTTTCGATTTACTTCTTGAAAAAGGACTTGTTATTGGTTAATTATTTAATTATTTGAGTATTAAAAAAATAAGTTGTTTTTTCTTTATTCTGATAGCATTAACCTAGGCTCAGATAAATAAATGAAAGATTCTAAAGAATTGATATTAGGAAATATTATTAAGCTAACTAGATCAAGTGAGAAGAAATTTAAACAAGGAAATTTTAAAGGAGCAATAGATGACAAAATGAAGGCTAATGCAATTTTGAAATCCAAATCTTGTAATGAAAAAATTATTGAAAAATATAGAGAAGAATTATCTAGATTGTATTCCTCAAAATTTGATCTTATTTTCGATCATAAGCTGAAAATTGATGAAATAAAGAGAAATCAAATAGTAAAAATGCTGGAACAAAAAAGTAAGGAAAAATTAAAAAGTCTTGATCATAAAGGAGCAGTAAAAGCCTTTAGGAGGGCTGAAAAATATTTTTCAAATTAAAATCAATCTAAATCTCAGAGATTTTATAAGATAAATTAAATTTATAAGTTTGAGAATAAAAAATGATGAAAGGGTTGATTTTTTTTCAGAATTCGTTTCTTTAAAGATATATCATTTTTGGTACTACTCATGGTTATGCCCCAATCTACCTTGGAAAGCTTATTATTTTTTTTGATACTCTCTCTTCTTGCAACGTACATAGTTAATTTAAAGTATTCTTCGAAATTAAAAATACAGAAGTAGTTTTTTTATTTATCTTTTTTCTTTATTAGATTTATTTCCTTGGATCACTCCAAGTCTCTTTGTATAACCAGCTCAAAAAGGTAAGAGTAAGTATATTCCCAAATGCATAAGTTATTCCTAATAATGGGTCGTAAATATTGGCAATAATAGTCGACATTACAAAGATTATTAACCCCGAAACAACCAAATCCTGAATAGGCAAATGGTTAAAATTCACCGAATTTATCATTTGATAATTGTTTTTAATAGATTAAATTAATTATAAAACCAACAAGTACCTTATTTTTTTATAAGGCAACATCATTTAAGATATGAATAATTTTAGGATTGCTAAAATAATTATAGTTTTTTCATCATTATCTTATTTGAGTGTTTCTTTTTTAAGAAATTATAATTCTCATGAAAATATAGAAAAAAGGTGTATTCTTAAATTTGAAAAAGATTTTAAAAATAATTTGGAAACATCTCATGAAGAATGGAATCAAATTTTAGATTTAGCTGATAACAATTATTTAAAATGTATGGGAATACCTCAGTATTAATTATGGGAGAGGCAAAGAGAAGAAAAAATTTAGGTATTCCGCCTAGAGAAAAAACTGAAGATATAAAGTTGCCTCAACTTGATAAAAAAGCCATACAACAAAAAGTAAGGTCTACATTGTATAAATATCCAATTATCCCTTTTCTTTTTTATGGAGCTGCAATATTGATCCTAATCGGAGGTTTATTTTATGTTTTCAAATCCTTCAATATAGCTTAATTAAAAGGATTATTAATTTTGATATTTATGATTTTTTATCATCATCAATTTAAAAAACTTGAAGGATAATAAATGAGCAATTTTTATTGTGCAAAAATAATCAAAGAAATAATATATGAGAATAATTTACAGTTGACACCATCATATGGTGTTGTAATTTAGGATTAAATTAAAACTATTTATGAAGAAAATAAATAAAAAATATTATGAAATAATGCGTCAAGCTGACAATGCAGTTGGAAGAAAAGAAGTAGTTAGTTTATTAAAAAAAGCTGCAATAATTATGTCTAAATCTGAGGAAAACTTAGCTGCTTAAATTAAAAAACTATTTTATTAGGATAAATAAAACACCATAAAGAATGATTGATGAGGATGCAGCCATAATGATAAATGGTAGTATCATGCCTGAATTTAACCATCTTAAAAGTCTAATTTTTTTGTTAATTACTCTTGGCATCTTTTCTGATTCCCTTAATTGCAACCTAACAATTAAAAAAATGGTGTAAATGATTAATTAATCTTTTTAAATATTAATCTTTAGCTATTTTGGAATTAAATTTTCTAAAGAAAATTATTTTAATTTCATCTGGATTTTTTATCTAAAGAGAAATTTTTAGGTAATTAATACCTTGTATTCTTAAAATTTCTTATGCAAGATTTAGAAACATTAGATTTCTAAATAATGATTAAAAATTTTAAAGAGGGCCCTGAAGAGTTTAAAGATTATGATTCGGAACTGTTACTTAAGATTCTAAATAAGACATCACTGGAGAATGAAAAAGGCGAAGATAAAGAACTATTTGTAGATGAAAATTGGAAAATTAATTCAAAAAATATGAGTAATATAATTCATTCAGATAATTCAAATTTGAAAAGAATATTATCAGATATTTTCCCTAATAAAAAAATAGTGATTCAGGATAATAATGATGGGTCGCAAACAATTTTCTTATCCTAATTTAGGAAATATTAAAACCTTGTTTATACTATCTATTCAATATTTATTTTTTTGAGAAAAATTTAGTAAAAATTACTCTCGCAGAATTTTTTTAAAGATGTTAGTGTTCACTTACGTTCATCCAAGTTTATATCTCTGGACGCATGAAATGGGAGTAGGGAACGGGATTCTCATTAACTGCAAAAGACCATGAATAACCTCTTACAAATAAGAGAAAAAATCAAAAGAGCCAATAGGCTGTATGAAGCCCAACTTTTGGCTACTAAAAGTGGAGAAGTTACTCCATACAGAAGATCCGTCTTTGAAGAAAGAATCAGGAAAACACAAAAAGAAATTAAATTGAAAGACTAAAAAATTAAATTCTTTTTGAAACTGATCAATTTAGAGAGGGTTTTTATCCCTCTCTTTTTTTATTTTTATAAAAACAACGTAATTATTAATTTATTTTTTCGATTATTGATTATTAAAAACAACATAATTTTGATGCTTTTACTATTGATTTAAATTACACAAATGGCAAATTTAATTCAGTAATTAAGAGGTAAATAAATATGTTTAAAAAGAAAAATAAACAAATTAAAACCGCACCCAATAAATCAAATTTAGAACAAGTTTTATGGTTTATAGAAAATTATTTGCCCCAAAAGAAAGATCGAGGTGTTCAAAAAAAATTGTATATGGATAATCTAGAAGCAGAGACAATTAAGATATTTTCTAAATTAGCCTCTATACGTTCTAAAACATTATTTCCAACTACAAAAAATACGACAATCTCTTTTACCTTTGGTAATTGGGCCTTGCCTTACCTGAAATTGCTTAAGAAAATAGGCATAGCTAAGTAAGAAAATTGTGATCGGCTAGAACTATATTTATACCGCAAATAAAAATAAATAAATATTAAAAAGTCTCTGAAAGTTCTTTTCGAAATTTAAGGAGGAATACTTACTTTACATAAAAAATACAATTGCTAAGTTTAAGATAAGAGATCTATTCATTAATGTTTCTAAATTATCTGCCTAGTGAAATGGTTGAAGTTGTTGGGTTGACAATGATTTTTTCATTTCTAGTTGGAACTATCTTAATTTTGTTATTTACATCAGATCAGGCAAATACAAAGAATCTATATTTAAAGAAGGCTAAATAAATTTTGAATAATTTGTTTATCTACAAAGGACCTCTGTTTTTAATAAAGTTAATTCGCAGGTGTAGAAAATAATTTTTAACATTGATACATAAACAAATTTAAGATTATGGGCGAAGCTAAAAGAAGAGAGGAATTAGGATTGCCACCTAGACAAAAAAATGAATTAAATAAATCTGATAGATACCTTTCATGGCTTCCAATTACTAAATCAAGAATTAAGAAATACCCTTATATGGGTGTAGCAACAATGGCACTAGGAGCGATAATTTTCTTAGTAAGTGGGGGCGCAAATAGTATTAATTAGTTAGATTTTGGATTGGCTTAGAATATATCTAAGATTATTTTTGTAATAGTTTAACGCCAGATATTATTGAGATTATTGAAGCTATACCAAGAAATATCGAGTAAATAGGTTGCAAATTAATAATGCCAAAATTACCCGTATGCCATTTTATTAACCAAAAAGCATCTACTCCTAATGGTTGAAGAATACTATAAATAGTCCCAGATACAATAGTAATTAGTAAGGGGATTGCTGAAATTGCGGTTATTTTTCTGTGAATTTTTCTTTGATTTGTTTTTAATTTTTCCATCTATTTCCTCAAATATATATGTAATTCTTTTTCGTTTTTGCATGGCATCCATTTATCTTGATTCTTATGTATTCCTTCGCAACCAAGTTCTAAAGCCCTTTTTTCAGCTTCCTCATCAGAAAGAAATGTACCCCTCATATGTGCAAGAGAATAATTATTGAAATTTAGAGATAAGAAAAATAAAAAAATAAAAAATTTAAAATTTCTAAGAATAATACGCATTTTTAACTTTTGAGGATAGAGTCACAAATACTAGATGGGTTTGCTTGTTTAACTATTTTTAGTCTTTTGATAAGTTTGTCACGATCTATTTGATGTTTTAAATATTTAATACATAAATTTTTTTCCTTATATACCTTCGCTATTGGAGTAATCTTTAAAGCAATAGCAAAAGTACCAACAACTAAAAGAATGTTTGTAGCAAGTCGAATGTTTGGTCGAAAATTAGATCTCATTCGTATTTTTTATTTCTGTCAATAACTTCCCTTAAATATATATCTTTTAGCTCGTCATTGTATCCATTTTCTTTTGCAAATTTCTCTAATTCCTTCAACTCTTTTTCTGTCATTAAGCAGATTTGGATATATTGTTTTTCATATCTTCAATTTGGTTGATTAATTCATCTAACCATTCTGTATTATTTTCGGATCTTTTCTGAAGATATGTAATTTTAGGTTGATTTATTTCTAGTGTCTCATAATCTCCACTCATAAATTACCCCTAAATTTATACTCTGCATAATTTATCTAGAGAGATTATGCACATCAATAGGTTCTATTACTTATTAGACATTTACTATGAGTAAAAAGTCGTCTTTTAATAGTATAAATATGAATGAATTTATCTTTATAAAATATGGCAACTAATGAAGAACTAGAAAAAAGAATTGAGACTTTAGAAAAAGAAGTACAACATCTAAAAGCTGTTCTGCAATATCAAATGAGAAATAAGAAAAAGTGATTCTTATTGCATAGCAATGACTTTGGTTAGATAAGCATTTTCTCTTGGTTGTTTTAGGTACCTAATGAAAAAGCTAAATATTAAAAATTAGTCCATAATTAAACATTTTTTGTAATAATAACTTTAGTCATTGATATTTAGAACATATTTGTTTTTATATATATAAAACTACTTGATATGATTAATTCAATAGCTATTACATTGTTATTATTAGGCTCTTTAGTGGCTTACAAAAGGCTCAAAAGAAAGAAACGGAAATTTCACGCGCCACCTACAAATCAGCTTCCTAGTTGAAGATTAAATTCCGTCTTCGTCTTCTCCAAAAGGATTGTATCTAATATCCCAAATGAGAACTACTGCTATAGATAAAAGCAAAAGTCCAAAAATAACTTGAGGAGGTGGGAATAACATCAATGAAATTTAACAATTATAAATAAACTTTGCTTATGAAAATTTTAAAGGGTAATCGATATTGTTTGGTTCTAAATGTTTTACATAACATGCTGTAGTGCAATCTACTCCCTCACTATTGATGCTACAAGAAGTTATACATTCAAAAAAACTTTCTAAAGCATCTGAATATTTAAAATTTGAATAAATGTCATTTTTCATGTTCAATCTTCCATTCTGAAGCTTATCTAGCAATTAATTTTTAATAATGTCAAATTTTAGGTAAAGTACCTATTCACCATTTTTTTAAAAAAACTGTTGAATCGATAAGTTTTTCCCACCCTTCCTCTAATAGTTTTTTAGATTCCTTTCTCGCTTCTTCGATAGATTCAACTCTTGAGCATTTCATAACTGGCTTACTTGATCGCTTAAGCACACAACCATAAGAGATTAAAATTGCATTAATCATAGAAGGGTTCTTAGAACTATCATCAAAAGGTTCAAATATTTTAATCCTCGATCTGGCTTTATTGATTAAAGTAAATTTTTCCATAAAAAAAGGGCGTTAGCTTCGCCCCAATCAAAAAGCGGGATAATCCCCATCACCCAGCCTTTTTAAAATCCTAGCACTACATATGGTGTTTGTAAGTATTTAAAATTACCTATTGATGGGGTTGTTTGTTTCTGTTTAATTTGTCATTATAGAAGTCCCCATCACCTAGGCTCGTAAGAGTCTTTTTTTTTGTTTGTTTGCTTTTAGGCTAATGAGTTTTTAATTAGTGTTTAAAGACTTTTTATTTAATTTTTAGATTCGATAATTAATAATTAAAAAAATTACTTTATTCATGCAAACTTACATCGTGCACTGGCAATTTCCAGATCAAGAAAGTCATATGCAAGGGGCCGAAGCTTTTGCGGGTTTTGTGGAAGGAGGATGCGAAGGTGATGAATTTGATGGGTTTAAAGTTCTTAATCGAGTAGTAAATCCTGAAGGGGCTAATGGTTGGGCAATAGTTGAATCTTCAAACCATCAGAACATTTGGAAATGGAGTAGTATCTGGGTCGATAATTTTGGAGTAGAAATTGAAGTTACACCAGTTCTAACGGATAAAGAATTTCTTTCCGTCCATAAAGAAATTGCAGCAGCCTCTAACTAATTGTTAATCTTTTAGGTGTTTAACTGTTGATCTTAAATAAAAGAGTAGTAACTATTTTTTATAGTAAAAATTTCTTTTGAAGAAATTGAAAGTCAATACAATTTAAAAAAAATGCTTTTAGCTGAACCTCAAAAGTATAGAGATGCTATTAATGCAATAAAAAAAGATATTGCATATATGCCCATAGAGCTTAAAAAAAAAACTTGAGGAAGAAAATATTATCTTATGAATGAATTGCAAATCGCATTAACTATAATCGTTAATTTTTAAAAATTAGTAAATAGCTATTCGCGTGAACTAACCGAAAGAGTCTAAATCTCTACGATGGTGTACTGTATTTGCGTAATCTTGTGGAACTTTCTGTTCTCTCATTAAATCTGCAATTGTTGGATAATCTTTTGCGTTATCAAGATCTCTTGCATTTTTATCTTGAATTGCGAATGGTGATCTTTTAAAATTCATAATTGATTTACTAAAATTTTTGTTGGATTCTGATTACAGATCCTGGATTGTCATGTACGTAAGTGTTGAATTCTCTCGCAAGCATTAGGCAATCGTATGCATCGCGAGCGTAGAAGCCAACTTCATGTGTCTTATTTGTTGAATCTTTGTAACTCAACACATATTTATTACAAGATTTTATTGGCGTTGAAGGCATTTAATTTATCTCCGTTACTACTAAGTTCTAACTAGGCATGCTTCTCAATCGACTAATAAAAATGTACGGTTTAAGGCACAAACATATACGGATAAAGGACCAACAACTTAATTTAAAAATTAATACAATGAACAAGTGAATTTTCAAAGAAAGAAAATGTTTTCGTTACTCCTATAAAACTATTTTCAGTGGCAGCAAGTTTTTGCAAAAAACTTTTTGAAGATAATGAGTTTTATAAACAAATAAACTAGCTTGCTAAATAAGTTTGTTCGAGATTATAAATATATTTTTCTCCATCATCATCATCACCATCATCATCATCATGGAAGGAAGAGATTAATACATAAACTCCTCCAAGTCCCAATAACATAGATAAATAAAGAGTAGGATCTGTCATAATTCAAGTTTGAAACATTTAAATTAAATTTGAGGAAGCTTTTCAATATCTATATTTTCTTTTAATTATTTGGATAAAAAACTTTCTATGATCAAAAAATTGTTTTTTATTTGAGAAAACTGAAAGAAGATCTAAAATAAGGTAAATTTACTGTTTTTTTAAGTGAGTTTTAAAAATATTTTAAAAATCAATGTGCGGAAGATTTGAGCTGAAAACTAAATTTGAGAAGTTGCCAAAGGTTTTGAAACAAGACTATCCAAGTGGACTTGATTCTAAATACGAGACTCAAAATCTAATAAGACCTAATGATCCTGTGCTTGTAATTAAAAACGAAGGAAGAATTAAAACTACTTTTATGACATGGGGCTTTATTTCCCCTTGGGCTAAAGAACCATTTGATAAAAAGAGACCAAGACCATTTAATGCAAGATCAGAAACCGTAGAAGAAAAAAATTTATTTAGTAGAAGTTGGAAACATAAAAGGTGCCTAATACCTGCGAGCGGTTTTTATGAAAAAAAATATCGTGTTCGAAAATCGAATTATGAGACTTTTTGGTTGGGCGGAATTTGGAGTAAGTGGACTTCACCAGATGGAGCAGAACTTGAGAGTTGCTGTGTTTTAACAACTGAACCAAATGATTTAATTAAACCTTTACATCACCGCATGCCTGTGATCGTTCCAAATGGATATGAGGAACAATGGACAGAGCAAGTTAAAAATGCAGATGAATTAAGAGGATTATTTGCAATCATGATGAGTTGGCCCCCTGATGGTTGGCTAGTAGAGGATGTAAAGAAAAAAGAAACTGATCAAATGAGTTTTTTTTAAATGGAACGCTTACTAATTCCAAGGTTAGATTAATGGCTAAATCTTATTGGTTAATGAATTCAAATAGGTCAGAAGTTAAAAGATTTATGAAAAACGATAAGAGTATTGATGGAGTTTTTGAATATATGTTTATAGATACTGGAAAAATAGTGGGGGGATTAGGAAACAAACCACCAGTAATGACAAATACAGTTTCTGTTGAAATAGATTTAGCTAGAGAAATTTATGAAAGATTACTTTCTAAGGGATGGAGGAAAATTGAAAAAAATTGGAATTAAAAAGAGAGTTAGATCTGTGCAGTATAAATTACTGATGAAAATAATCTGAAATTCAATAATGAGAATATTAACTAAAATTGACATCCGATCTAAAATATTAGGAGATTAGTAAATTATTTTTTTAGTGCAGATAAAAATGAAACATGCAAAATGGCTACCAGAATAAATAAATATTTAAGTGAAGTCGGTTATTGTTCTAGAAGAGAAGCAGATAGATTAATCCTTGAAGGAAAGGTAACCATTAATGGCAAAATTCCAGAAATTGGAACTAAAGTAGAAGATAGTGACCAAGTTGAAGTTAAAGGTCAAAGAATAGAAAAATCAAAAAGACAAAAAAACATATACTTAGCCTTTAATAAACCTGTAGGAATTGTTTGCACAACAGATAGAAAATTAGAACCCAATAATGTAATAGATTTCATTAAATATCCTAAAAGAATTTTCCCCATCGGAAGATTAGATAAGCTCAGTGAGGGATTGATTTTTTTAACTAATGATGGAGATATCGTAAATAAAATACTCAGAGCAAGAAATAATCATGAAAAAGAATATATTGTAAAAGTTAATCGTCCTATTAATAGCGACTTTATTCAAAGTATGAGTAATGGAGTTGAAATATTAGACACAATAACTAAAAATTGTTTCGTAAAACAATTGGGTCCAAGAAATTTTAAAATAATACTTACCCAGGGACTTAATCGTCAGATTAGAAGAATGTGTGAGGCCTTAGGATATAGAGTACGATCTTTAAAGCGTGTAAGAATTATGAACATTAAGTTAGACGTGCCAAAAGGAAAATATAGAGAACTTAGTAAAGAAGAACTTCTGGAATTAAATAGATTACTCGAAAACTCTTCAAAAACATATGACTAATCAAAAACCAAAAAAAGTAATTGGGAAGTTAAAGTAAGTTGGTTAGCAAAAATGCAAGATTTATACTTTTCGACTTTGGTAAAAATAATCTAACTAGTATGAAACACTTACTACTTTAATCGCCATGGGTTATTAATTGAGTATTATTTAACTGCCTATTAAGAATTAACAGTCCTAGCTCTCTTTTTTTTGTCCAATCTTCCTCTGTTCCTCTCCAACCCTGAGCAATTAATTTCTTCCATTCTTCTCTAGCTGCCTCTTTCTTTAATTCTTCTCTGGTTGTCATGACAGGTGGTTCTTTGCTCCATGTAGAAGAAATCTTTTCAGAATCAATAAACATATATTTCAAAAATTGATCTTTATTATTTGTATTTTCTATAAATCTTTTTATTTTTCATCTATTTGAATTAACCAACTAATAATACCTATCCATTACTTTTTTAAGGATAAAAGTCTACTTTCCAACGCATCACGCAATAACCTAATGGGTTATATCCATTACAATTCCAGAATTTGAATATTTTTATGGCGAAATGGTGGAAATTAACATCATTGAAATATGCCCAGCCAAAATAAATAGCAAATGCAGTTACAACAAACGCAGCATATTGAAGCCAATGTATTCCAGAATTATCTACACCATTTTTGTCAAAATTAGAATTACTCATTTAAAGGATTGGATAAGCTATCCAACCGAATAAAGAGTAGTTAATAATGACAGCCATGAAACCTATCATGGCAAGCCTTCCGTTTGTTCTTTCAGCAATAAACCAATAGGTATTTGGCCATTCAAAATCACCCCCCATATTGTATTTTTGATTTTTTGAAATTGGGTTCTCTTTAGGAGAATTGTCTTGGTCAAGATAATAATTACTATCTGGATAAAAACTTTTGCTTGAAAAGTTATCTTTAAACTTAATCATTATTATTATTGGAATTATATTTGTACATATACTAAAAAATAAAAAGGCTAATTAGGTTAAAAAGGCATTCATCAACCAAAATTTTGTTATCTTTTCCAGGCTACTGGATAAGAAAAAATCTACAAAGTGCTCCCAAAGCACTAAATAGCTCAAGTGCAGCACTAAGTTTTCAAGCTAATGCTAATTTTTGCTTAATTCTGCGTGATTTGTACTGACAATTTAAGCAAGATTTGACCAATATTTGACCACTTTTTTGGAGTGCAGTATTTCATTAACAATATAAAGCTACTGTTTGATCTAAATCCGCACAAGGTTCAATAGTAAATTCCAATAATTCTCTCCAAGGACTCCATTGTTTCCAAATAGTTTCTAAAGAATCAGTATCTACAACAGAGTATCCATTGCCATGTTGAGGTAAGAAAATCCAAGATTTAACGTCATAACCCTCTGGTCTATTTTGTGGCCCTCCTTTGACGTACCATTCTTTTAGCATTTTGGAACCCTTGTCTTGGGCGTTTGCATCAGTGAATTTATAAGAAATTAGAAACAGCATAAAAAAGGTGCTAATTTCCTCTTATTTTAGTTTGAATTTCAATTAAAAGTAGCTTGAATTAACAGGTGAATCGTAAATATGACCTGCACTATCAATTAATGGTTTCACTAATGGATCTTCAAAAATGGGCAATTAAAATTATTTATTTTCAGTAATTATTTTTTTTGCTAGTAATAGAAAGCCAATAAAAATTAAAAAATAAAATGCTTTATGTTCAGCATTGGTCATTTAAGGCCGGATATCATCAAAAAGGCGCAGAAAAATTTCTTGGTGGTGGTGGAGATTATCCTGGAGTTGAGATGATTGGAAGATATCACGCACCCGGGTCTTTAGAGGGTTGGATAGTTTTAAAGACTGATGATCCAAAATCAATATATCAACATGCCGCTGAATGGGGTGAATTTCTAAATTGGGAAACCACACCTGTATTTACTGATGAAGAAGCTGGTCCAATAGTTGCCAAAGTCTACTCATAGAAAGAGATTGACAGTCGATCTAAAATAGGGAGCAATTAGCTCCTTTTTTTAATGAACACTCTCATCATCTCAACTTTTAGCTGTACATTTGAAGAATTTAAAAATGATGTTACGACATTATTTCTTGAAGAAATGTGCAAAGAGTTTGTAACTGATTATGAGTTTGTAAAAGTGAATGAACACAAATCTCATTTATTAATGAACTGTACCGACTTAGAAAAATTAGATGCAGAGATGCAATCTCCTTTCGCAAAGGAATGGGATAAAAAAAATAATTGTAAGGATGCCGTATATTCGATCAAACTTGTTGCGTAAATATAACGCTTACTAATTTTCTATAACACCCGCTATTTTTCCTTCCGCTAGTCGTTTTTTTAGAATTGAATAATTTTGTGAAGCCCATTTTCGAGAAATATCAAATTCAGTATTTAAATTATCTATAAGTAATTTGCCGATTTTAAATACTTCTATGAAACCTAGATAAATTATTACCAGCACTTTAGTTATGTTTAGAGCAAAAGCTGCTATCTTTTCAATTTTTTGATCTTGCATTTGAATTTATTGAAGCTCACTAAAATTACCAGTTGTAAGAAATTATGCAAATTAACTAGAGAAAAATCTTATGGATGTTATTCTCATTGGGCAATAGCTATGAAGTATTGAAGGTATTTTTAAAGGAGCTTTGGCAGAATCACCACGATCCATACCATGCAATTTATGGAATAATTGGGGTAATATTATTCTTGGTAATTTATAACCGATTACTAAATAAATATCAGTAACAAGAAACCCTTCCAGAAATTCCAACTACTGAAAGGGTTATTAAATCGACTCGCAACTATATAGAATCAATTTATGTCTTACAGCAAACGTAGAGTGTGCTGAAGAGGTTTGGCCTCAATTAATTTATAGCAAAAGAATATCAAATAAACTTATTTAAACTTCCCAATCAATGTCATAGTTGTCATCAATATCTTTTTCATAAACCCTCGCAAGTTCTCGAAGTAAAGTTTTTACTTCCATATCTGTAGCTCCAGTTTTGTCTTGGAACTTGGTGCAAATTGCCTTTAGTTCGTCATAAGCTTGTTCTAGCAATATTGTTTTTTGATCTGGATTTGCCATTTAATTTTTGTCAACTACTTCTCCGCCATACTCTCTCGCTATTACATCTAAGCATCTAAGAATTTCCTTGTTTTTTAATAGATCTGTTTGCTCTAAATAATTAAGAAGAGTTCTTATTTGTTCGATAGTATTTTCTTCTAATTCCTTCATAAGTAACTTTCTATTAACTCTATCTTATATCTAACAGGAGCTTCTACGAGCGCTAAGACTGTTGATCTTGTAGTATTTGTTTTTTCTTCTGTTTTTTGTATTCAACTTTTAAAAATACCTCCTATAAGGTCTTCTAAAAAATTGGCAGTTTTAATAAAATTTGCTTTTATGAGTGTAGAGTTATTTTTATTATGCAAATCTCATTTTTTGCAAAATTAGTTTTGTTTTTAACTCTTTATTGTATTTCTGATTTATCAATTAAAAATAATATTTTGAGAAAAGTTATGAATAGAGCTGATAGAGCTAAAAAAATTTAAACTTCCCAATCAATGGAATTTTTAATTAATTTTTGGAATAATCAACCCACTATAGTTATTGGAATAGGTGTAGCAATATTTGTATTATTCGGAATTTATATATCTTTACTCCAGACATATCAATAAATTAGTTAATTATTTTTTTAATTTTTTCTAGATTCCATTTATCAAATAATAATTTCATTTCTTTTTCGTAGTATCTTACTTTCTTCGCAAAAGGTAATTGTTGAGTAATTATCCCAAAGGGAAATTTAAAAAAAGAAGAGACATAAACAATATAAAACTCTACAAAAGAAGGTTTTGGTGGGAGAGGTAAATTTTTTATATATGCCCAATCAATGCAAGGTTTTAGTTGCTTATCACTAGCGATAATATTTTTTTTACAAGTCCACCAAGAGAATAGATAAATGCAAATAAAAATCAGGAACGGAAGAAGTCGCAACATTTATGAAAAAGGTATTTCTTCAGGGATTATTGATTCAGGATAACCAAGCCTTAATTTACCTGTGGAGCAAGTAGTAAGCGTTTCATTTGTTAATCACAACAAGCTTCCTTTGATAATGAAGCAGTCCAAGATGATTCCTCCATTGTTGATAAGTTAACTCTATGAGTTGCCATCCAGTCTCCATTTGCTTCCACAAACTTTTGAACATTACCTTCTGGAGCTTGATGAATAACAATTATTTTTTGAGGATCTTCCTTGCTTACTCCTCTAAAAAGCGGCTTAATATCAAATTCTGAATGCCTTTTATCAGCTTCTGCACTATCAAATATTGCAGCCCATTCATCGAAAGTGCTTTCAATTTTAAAGGTAAACACGGATGTAACTGAGCAAGACAAAAAAAGGAGCTAATTGACCCTTATTGTAGATCTAATTTTATAAAAAGCTTTTTTATTTACCAGTTACTATTAAGTTGGTATTTTGGAATTATTAATAGTAATTTTTCTCATGATTAATTATTACAAGGATGCTTGGAAAAAAGCTTTTCAATTTAAAGGAGTCGCAAATAGAAAGGAATATTGGTTCTTTGTTTTAGCAAATATTCTTGTAACCATAATTATTAATTTAATCATTGGAATTTTTAATTTCCTTGGTATTGAATTGCTGCCCCAAATAATCGGTACTATTTTTCCAGTATTTGTAATAGGAAGTTTTATAGTAAACATATCAATATCAGTTAGACGTTTAAGAGACCTTGGGAAAAGATGGGGTTGGATTTTTATTCAACTTATACCTTTTCTTGGATTTTTATATTTTATGTTTCTAATGAGTCTGCAAACAAAAGGGCTTTATGATAAGTGATTCAATTTATCACCATTTAAAAAACAAGTTTGAATTAATTAAATTTTGACGGATTATTGACGGATAGAGATTCCGGCACAATTTCCAATAAAAAAGCGAGTCTGGGTAACTCGCTAGTATGAATTGGTTTTAAGAGTCGGGACAACATGATTCGAACCTGCGACCTAGTGCTCCCAAAGCACCTATGGAAAATACTAAATAAATCTAAAAAGAATATTTCTCATAATTGGGAATAATCTAAAGCCTTTTTTGGTCTTTTCTTTTGGAAGAAGAAAATTCTTGCAATACTTATCACTATCTCCAACAAGCTTTTCTAATTCCAATTTTGATTCTTTATAGCCTTGACTTTTTTTATCACCAAGTTGATAAGTACATAAGAATTTCAATCTTTCATTTCTGATCACTGGTTGTAATTGCCTGATAAGAAAAAATATTGTGAGTGAAAGGCTTATGAAACCAGCAAAAATAATAAATGAGGAAAAAGTAGATGAAGAAAAGGAATAATTTTTTTTCCTTTTTACTATCTTTCTAGGCTTGGAATGAACTTTTTTTCTTGTTGGATTTTTTCTTCCCTTAACACTATTCCGAGATAATCCTTTAGTTCTTTTTTTAAACAAACTTCTTAAGGAATATGCGCATATGTTTCTTTTATCGTTTAGAAGGTGGCAAAACAAGTTATGAATACATAAAAAGTTTTATAAGGTATTTAAAAAGAATTCGTATCAAAGTTATTTATATTTCCCAATTCTTCCCCAAGGTGGGTTTTGACCTTCGTTGAAAAGCTAGTCGGGGCAAGGAGATTCAAACCTGCGACCTAGTGCTCCCAAAGCACGCGATCTATAAAATGAGATTTATTAATATTTTCTTTACATAACTAGCTTCTTCTTAAGTAGTGCAAATAGGTTTAAGTCTCAATGTTGTACAAAGTATATACTCCTATAAACTAAACACATAAGTTAAGTAATCCTTTTTGTGCCCACCTTAGCTACCTAGTGCTACATGCCAAGTAGATCGATGGCTAATAACAAATATAAAGAAAATTTAAAATAAAAATAAATAAATTTTTTAATAACTTTAATGCTTACTTTTTTTTAAGAAAATTGATTAATTAAGCAAAAACTTTTTAAACTTAAATAAAAATAATGCAAAAAGGATTCGGTAGTGCACCAAAAAAGAAATTTCTAAAAGATTCAAGATATTTAAAATTTTATAATGATGAGAAATATGCTGAAGATCTTTTAAAAAACAAAAAACACAAAGAGGCAAAAAACTTATATTTAAATCTTTTAAGAAGTGGATATCAAAGTTATAAGATTTTCTTTAATTTAGGATTCATTGAAAAAAATCAAAAGAACTATAAAGAGGCAATTCAGTATCTTACAAAGGCAAAATCATTGACTAAAGAAAATAATCTTAACTTGCTTTTCGGGCTTGTTAATTCTTATATTTCGTTAAAGGATATTAAAGAAGCTAGGTTATTACTAGATGAGGCTACCAATAATAATCCTAAATCAGAGTTACTAATATTCAATTATGCGAAGCTTGAAGAAGATTTACTTAATTTCAGTAAGGCTATAATGCTCTATGAAAAAGGATTGAAATTAAATACTAAAAACTATAAAGCATTATCAAATTTGGGAGGACTGTATCAAAAGACCAATAAATACTCAGATGCAATTGAAGTCTACAAAAAGGCAATTAAATTACAACCTCAAATTGGCCATTTAAAAATAAGTCTTTTGACCTGTAAATCATTTGCTTGTGATTGGTCTGAACCTAAATACGTCAAGGATACTTTGAATAAAATTGATGATTTGGAGCAAGAGATTTGTCCTTTTGATCTGCTATATCTTGAGGATAACCCTAGTAATAATTTAAAAAGAGCTAAACATTTTTTTGAGAGCAAATATAAAAGGGTTTCCCAAAATATTTCTTACACCCCAAAAAAGAAAATTAGATTAGGGTATTTTTCTGCAGATTTTCGGAAACATGCAGTTATGTATCTTATTAAAGGATTATTCGAGATGCATAATAAAGAACAATTTGATGTTTATGTCTATTCACTAAACTCAGTAGAAGATGAATTAACAGGTGAATTAAAAAGGAATGTAAATGTTTTTAGGAATATATCAGATATTTCTGACGAAAAAGCAGCTTCTATTGCACGAGAAGATTCTTTAGATATTGCTATTGATCTTATGGGATATACAAAAAAAAGAGGGCTTTCAATTTTTTCTTTGAGAGTTGCTCCGATTCAAATTTCATATTTAGGTTATCCGGGTACTTCAGGTTCTAACGGTATTGATTATTTACTCGCTGATAAAGTTATCATTCCTGAAAAATTCAGAAAATTTTATAGCGAAAAAGTGATTTATATGCCTAATTGTTACCAATGTAATGATAGTAAAAGAAAAAGTTCTAAAAAGGAATTCCGTAAAACTGAACTAGGCTTACCAGAAAATGCTTTTATTTTTGCCTGTTTTAATGCAAATAACAAAATTACGCCTGAAGAATTTGATATCTGGATGAGCTTATTGAAAAAAATCAAAAATAGTGTCTTATGGCTTTACAAATCTAATGATTATTCTGAAATAAATCTAAAAAAAGAATCAGAAAATAGGGGGGTAGAAAGTTCAAGAATTATTTTTGCTGATATGTTAAGCAATGAAGATCATTTATCAAGGATAAAATGTGCTGATCTTTTTCTGGATACTTTTAACTTTAACGCTCACACCACAGCATCAGATGCCCTTTGGTCAGGAGTCCCTATAATAACGAAACAAGGTAAAAGTTTTTCGGCAAGAGTCTGTTCTAGTCTTTTGACTTCCTTGGGATTGAAAGAGTTAATAGTCCAAGATAATGAAGAATATGAAGAGAAGGCATTTAGCATCGCAACCAATAAATTATATTTAGAGGATTTAAAATATCGTCTAAATCAAAGCAGAACCAAGTCTACTTTATTTGATACAAAAGGATTTACAAGAAATCTTGAAGAAATATTTTTTAAATTGGTAAAGAATTTATAGCAATGTAAATATTATGATGCTTTTAAAAATCTAAAGTAATCAAGAGAAAATCTGAGAACCATTTATAAATGTATATTGATTTGATTTGAACATTTTAGATCAAAGTACTTCAAACGAGCGGCCCTACAGAGCCCCTTTTGCAATATGAGACAGTAAGCAATAAAAAAGCGAGTTGGGAGACTCGCTAGTATGACTTGGTTTTTTAAGAGTTAGGGCGACAGGATTCGAATCTGCGACCTAATGCTCCCAAAGCACTTATATGTAACTTTGAGAAAAATATAAGAATATAGATTATTACTAGGATTTTCTATTGTGTTGTAACGTTTTTGAGTCTCAAATCCCATGCCCTGCGATCGCATTAAATCGTATGAGATCGTCACTTAGCTACCCCTCTAGCTACCCCACAAGCAACCTAGTGCCTTTTTTTAATATCAACTACCGATACGCTACTTCTATTTTTTCGAGATACAAAGTGATGGTAAATATATCCCATTAGGGATTTTTGAGGGTAAAAGATATTCTCTATTAGTTAATATTCTTAGTAATTCTTTATCTTTTTCTTGAAATTTCTCTGGAGTGTTTAATGTCCATTCATCTTTTATTTCTAAAAACCGTCCCGGATAATTCTGAGCGCCTAAATATGAGGTAAGTCCCCAATAAAAATATTCAACAGCTTGACATTCATAATCGCAGGTTCGGTCATTATATGTATACCATGCTTCTTTTGGATATCTTCTAGGTACATTTTTGAATCTTCCACCACGTGCTATATCCATTGCATTAGTAAGTATTGAATCTTGGTTTATTGCAAGAGCCTCAGGATAAACCTCTGAATAACCATAATGTGTAATTGAGTGAAGAATCTCCTCTAGTGAGGAATCGAATCCTCTTTTGCTAGACCCTTTTGGAAATGTCTCATTCCCATACAGTTCAGTAATGTTAAAATTTAATTCCTCACTTAAATCATCAAGTTTATCAATTTTTCTATTTGCATGAGCTTCAGTTTTAAATATAACAATATGAGCTTTTTTCTCTAATAATTTTTCAACTAATAAAGGATCATCAACTAATCCATCTTCATCATTATCGAGATATTCAGCTTGTACATATGCAGCATGTAAAGTATCAGAATCAGAGATTCCCTCTGTGGCATAAATCTTTAAACCAAAAACATCTACTTGTTTTGCAAAAATATTTTTAAAAATTTCCCCCATTGAATCGGGGATAGTAGTTATTTTCAGTTTTTGAATATTTTTTACAACATTACATTTTTGGGAAAGATTTTCTGATTTTAAAGTTTCAGGAAAAAGGATATTAAATAATATTAATACTAACGAAATTGAAAATTGAATAATCATTTTCATAAATGTAAAAATTTGGTTATTAGTTAACTATCTTTTATTGTGGTCCATTTAAAAAAAATTTTTTATCTATTTACAAGTTATTAATAATAAGAAGGCACTAAATAAGTAAGTGACGACCGCAACAACTGTATCCTAGCTACCCCTCTAGCTACCCCTTTTACACCCGAGTGCCTTCTTATAGTTATCAATCCAAAAAAAAATTGACAGTCGAACTAAAATAAGGGGCAATTAGCTTCTTTTTTTATTTGGAATTTGTAAGAAAATACAAAAAATATATAAGTTATAGTCTTTGGGCTATTTTTCTTGTTCTTGCATTTAAGGGTCTAGCAAATAATCTTCTCGTATTTTTCATGGCTATAGCTCAGATTAGTCTTAATATAATTTGTGGCGACTTTAAATTTAATGAAGTGAATAAGAGATTAAGGGATAACTTCGGGGATAGTAGTGAAGGTGGTACTCGAGGTGGTGGCGCTTCAAATATTAGTAGTTTAGAAAGTAATGGTTTGAAAAAAGGTCAAAATTGGAATGATGAAGATTAATCTATTAATATCTTTGGACATATTTAATAATTTTTAATATTTTAAAGATAAAGATAATAAATCTAATCTCAATAAGACTTGTGGAATTTCTGATCTTTTTAATTTGTTTAATTATCCTTATTTTTTTTATTTATTGGGGGATTTATAATTATCTTGTAGAAGTTAAAAATAATGTATCTACAGCATATGCAAATATAGATGTTCAATTAAAAAAAAGATATGACCTAATTCCCAACCTTGTAAATTCAGTTCGAGAATATATGAAATATGAAAAGGAAACTCTTGAAAAACTCATATCTTTAAGAACAAAAGCAGTTTCTAATAAAACTCAAAGTGGAGAAAGATTGGCCCTTGATAAAGAAATTTCTCAAACAATAGGTTCGCTTATGGTTTCAGTTGAAAATTATCCAGATTTAAAAGCTAATAAGAATTTTCTTCACCTGCAAGAAACATTAAATGAAGTTGAATTAAATATTTCTGCATCAAGAAGAACTTTTAATAGTTATGTTAAGCAATACAATAACGCCATAGAAATGTTCCCGAATGTATATGTGGCACAAACTTTAAATTTGCAAAAAGCAAAATTTTTTGAGGCTTTAGTTGAAGAAAAAAAAGTACCAAATATTGAAGAATTATTTAATAAAAATTAATGTCCGAATTTAAAACTTATTTAAAAACAGATCTTTCAAAACAAATAGAAATACTGAAGGATAAAAAAGTTAATTTAAAAAATTATATTAGAAAAGAAATTTTAAGAATATTCATTATTTATTTAACAATAAATGCAATTTATATTTTAGTAACTTTATCCTTTATGAATGGTTTTTGGTTTTTTATTTGGTTTGTAGGGAATTTCTTTTTTACAATAATTTTCTCTTCTAAATTGTTTGATACTTCAGGACGTATGAAATCTTTTAGAAAAGTATCAATAAATTCTAAAGATGATTTTTATTTTGAGTTCCCTAAGATAACAAAAAATGTAAATCAAAAAGTAAATGCATACTTATTAGATTGTAAAAAATTACTTTTTAAACCTATTATTGAATTATTCGTAGTTAATATTGACTACCTTCCTCAGAAATTTTTTAGATACGAAAAAGTAATTGAAAGTAATCTTTTCCCAGGCTTACCAGAAGATATAAATAAATATAATAAAGAAAATAATAATAAAATAAATTCTTATTCAAAATTTCACTTTGAAGGAAGTGATGCGGTACAAGGTTATTTTGGAGACAATTATATTGAATTCTGTGAGTTAGATATTAGTGAAGAGAAAGAAAGTGGAGCAGGAGAGACCTCTGGAACGACCTATAGAGAAATTTTTCATGGACTTTTTCTTATCGCAGATTATAAAAATATTCAATTCAAAACTATTCTTCAGTCTGAATTTCTTGGAAGTTTAAAAAGTGAATTTGATATGTTTTCTTTGAACTTAAGAGATGAGATTAAATTGAAGAGAATTAAACTTCAGAATTTAAAATTTAATAAACATTTTTCTGTTTATAGCGAAGATGATATTGAAGCAAGAAAAATACTATCGCCAGTTATACTTGAAAATCTTGGAAATTTTGCAGAAGAAAATAATATGACTATAAAATTATCTTTTATAAATAATCAAGTTTTTATTGCCTTAGGCATCGGACAAATCTTTGAGCCAGATTTAAAAGACGTTTTACCTCTAAAAAAAATAAACTTAGATTTAATAGAAAAAGATGCTGAGAGAATTTACAATGAGATGTCGTTGGTATCTGACATTATTAAAGATTTAAGATTAAATTCTCATATTCAAAGTAAATAATTTTCTTAATTGCTAGTAAAGTTTTAATTAATAAAAGAGAAAGATAGAAGCGCTTTTGTTCCCATACTTTTTCCCAGCCAAGTTTTAAAAATAATTAAAGGCACTAGAAAAGTAATCCACGATCGCATTGGTTGTACCCTAGCTACCTTTTCGCAATATGAGACAAGCTATATTATTTCTAATCTATTGGTATGACTGATCGGGGCGACAGGATTCGAACCTGCGACCTAGTGCTCCCAAAGCACCGCACAGCATATTGGTAACACTAGGTTTTTAAGCTATATCTATTTATTTGCGTAGTATTGCGTAATTTGTCCTGACAAACTATGATATATTTGTCGGCAATTTGTCGGCAATCAATATATTTTTATTATGGGAAAATCTTTCTTTGCTGCTAACTGGGAAAAGGAATTTAAGACAGATGTAAGGAACATTCAAAAAGGTTCTGGACTAACTGTAAGTAGTAACAAGCAAGGAAATATGGAAGTTAAATATAGAAAAAATGGAATTAGCCAAACTACTACTATTCCTTTTGTTTGGTCAAAAGATAATAAAGGTGATGCCTATACAAGAATTAGAAATATTTATAAATTTATTGCTGAAGGACATAACCTTAAAGCTGCTGCTGAATTAGCTCAAGGTAAAGCACCAAAGAAGGGTAAGGATTGGGCACATATATTAGAAAGTTTTGAAGATCAGAAAACTAATTTTGGTAATGCAATTTCTCAAACAACTTGGAAAAAGGATTATTTGCCAGTATGCCAAATGGCAGTAGATGTTATGGCTGATAAGAACCCACCAACTAGCCCAAAAGATTTAATTGATAGATGCTTAAAGGATTGGAACGCAGGCAGTAGAGCTAGGCAGATCAGAGCTAGAAGTCTAAGTCAGTTTCTAACTCATGCTGTTAATAGAGAAGGTATTGCAGATATTTGGACTCCTCCTAGTGATCTTAAAGAACATATTGGTAGAGCCAAAAAAGGTCAGGTAGTTAACCAAAAAGGCGACCCATTTAGTGATGACCAACAAATACTAGATTTTCTAAAAACTTTGCCTATTGATAGCCCATTTAAGAAAGATGCTGACGCTGCTACTAGATGGAATAATGCTTTTTGTTTGATGGCTGAACTAGGTCTTAGACCAACTGAAGTGAATAAATTAATTATCAAAAAAGACCCAACAACTAAAGAATTTTATTGGTGGTGTACTTATGAAAAGAAAGGTGGTGGAGGTACTACTGAGCCTAGAAGAATAGAGCCTTTACCTTTGATGGATAGAGACGGAAAAGAAGTTCAATGGAATTTAATAGATAGGTTTAGAGCCAACTTATTACCTTTACCAGAAAGAGTAGATGGAGACGCTTGCAAGGTTTATTTGCAACGTAGAGAAGGTTGGCAACAACTAAAAGAAATGATGAAAAAGAAAGAAGGTTCTAACTTAGTTCCTTATAGTTTCAGACACTATTACAGCCTTCGAGGTCACATTGCAGGCATTGATTCTGGAAGTATGGCTTCGAGTATGGGTCACTCAATAGAAGCTCATCACAGGGCATATCCTTATTCTTCTAAAGCAAGTACCACCAACGCATTTAGACAAGCTAGAAAGAGGTTAACAGCATGACTACCAACAAAAGATATGTTCAATTATTGGCTATGGCTCAAACTGGTAAAAAGCTAGAAAGTTGGGCAACTGAAGAAGATAAAAAGATTTATCAAGAAATGAAACACGCAGATAGGGTAATGCGTGGGTCAGCAAAGAAGCTTGG
>MWOX01000145.1 GCA_002026005.1 Prochlorococcus sp. HOT208_60m_808M21 | reverse complement strand
TGAAAGGCTTGAGTATGGTAGGGGCAGAGGGAATTCCCGGTGTAGCGGTGAAATGCGTAGATATCGGGAAGAACACCAGTGGCGAAGGCGCTCTGCTGGGCCATTACTGACGCTCATGGACGAAAGCCAGGGGAGCGAAAGGGATTAGATACCCCTGTAGTCCTGGCCGTAAACGATGAACACTAGGTGTCGGGGGAATCGACCCCTTCGGTGTCGTAGCTAACGCGTTAAGTGTTCCGCCTGGGGAGTACGCACGCAAGTGTGAAACTCAAAGGAATTGACGGGGGCCCGCACAAGCGGTGGAGTATGTGGTTTAATTCGATGCAACGCGAAGAACCTTACCAGGGTTTGACATCCTGCGAACCTCTTAGAAATTTGAGGGTGCCTTCGGGAATGCAGTGACAGGTGGTGCATGGCTGTCGTCAGCTCGTGTCGTGAGATGTTGGGTTAAGTCCCGCAACGAGCGCAACCCACGTTTTTAGTTGCCAGCATTTAGTTGGGCACTCTAGAAAGACCGCCGGTGATAAACCGGAGGAAGGTGTGGATGACGTCAAGTCATCATGCCCCTTACACCCTGGGCTACACACGTACTACAATGCTACGGACAAAGGGCAGCAAACTCGCGAGAGCTAGCAAATCCCATAAACCGTGGCTCAGTTCAGATCGTAGGCTGCAACTCGCCTACGTGAAGTAGGAATCGCTAGTAATCGCAGGTCAGCATACTGCGGTGAATACGTTCCCGGGCCTTGTACACACCGCCCGTCACACCATGGAAGTTGGCCATGCCCGAAGTCGTTACTCCAACCCTTGTGGAGGAGGACGCCGAAGGTGGGGCTAATGACTGGGGTGAAGTCGTAACAAGGTAGCCGTACCGGAAGGTGCGGCTGGATCACCTCCTAACAGGGAGACAACAAAATGTTTAATATTATTATTTTGTCACCTTAGGTCGATCGGTATCTCACGTTCTTAATTTGTTAAGAATTTCATTTCCTAAGTTTTTCTAGGTCACACCCATTATTTTTCCTGGGCCATTAGCTCAGGTGGTTAGAGCGCACCCCTGATAAGGGTGAGGTCCCTGGTTCAAGTCCAGGATGGCCCATATCTCTATGTTGGGGGTATAGCTCAGTTGGTAGAGCGCCTGCTTTGCAAGCAGGATGTCAGCGGTTCGAGTCCGCTTACCTCCACTGATTACCACCTCTTCCATAATCGGTAGAAAGGAAATGTTTTGAGTTGTGATCATTATTCTGAACGAATCTAGCTTCCTAATGAAATCATTAAGATGCTGGACTCATTGAATTAATTTCATTGTTTTCAGAGAACCTTGACAACTGCATAGATTTTTTTAAAGACAATAAGCATCTTTAATGATGCAGATTTATTATTTGTGCGAATGCATTAATAACAATTCTATTAAGCTGATGCTTCAATATTTTGAAGTTATTGGTCAAGCTACAAAGGGCTCACGGAGGATACCTAGGCACACAGAGGCGATGAAGGACGTGGTTACCTGCGATAAGTCTCGGGGAGTTGGAAGCACACTTTGATCCGGGAATTTCCGAATGGGGCAACCCCATGTACGGCCAACTGAATATATAGGTTGGTGCGAGCTAACCCAGCGAACTGAAACATCTTAGTAGCTGGAGGAAGAGAAAGTAAATAACGACTCCCTCAGTAGCGGCGAGCGAACGGGGAACAGCCCAAACCGATAGTCTTGACTATCGGGGTTGTGGGACAGCAATATGGATCAATAAGTCTAGAAGAAACGTTTGAATGGCGTGCCACAGAGGGTGAAAGCCCCGTAATCGAAAGATAAGTTGACCTAGCTGTATCCCGAGTAGCACGGAGCACGTGGAATTCCGTGTGAATCTGCGAGGACCACCTCGTAAGGCTAAGTACTACTGTGTGACCGATAGTGAAACAGTACCGCGAGGGAAAGGTGAAAAGAACCCCGGGAGGGGAGTGAAATAGAACATGAAACCGTGAGCTTACAAGCAATGGGAGCCCGACTAATCGGGTGACCGTGTGCCTGTTGAAGAATGAGCCGGCGACTTATAGGCACTGGCGGGTTAAACCGGAAATGGTGGAGCCACAGCGAAAGCGAGTCTTAATAGGGCGTTTGTCAGTGTTTATAGACCCGAACCCTGGTGATCTAACCATGGCCAGGATGAAGCTTGGGTGATACCAAGTGGAGGTCCGAACCGACTGAAGTTGAAAA
Source organism: Prochlorococcus sp. HOT208_60m_808M21 (assembly GCA_002026005.1). Lineage (GTDB taxonomy): Bacteria > Cyanobacteriota > Cyanobacteriia > PCC-6307 > Cyanobiaceae > Prochlorococcus_A. The sequence goes on along the minus strand of MWOX01000145.1, from coordinate 27,851 downwards.
TTCAGCGGATGAGCTGTGGTTAGGGGTGAAATGCCAATCGAACCAGGAGCTAGCTGGTTCTCCCCGAAATACGTTGAGGCGTAGCGTCTAGTGCTCCAGCAGGGGGGTAAAGCAACCATTTCGGTGCGGGCTGCGAAAGCGGTACCAAATCGATATGAACTCTGAATACCCTGTGTGTAACTAGGCAGTCAGACTGTGGGGGATAAGCTCCATAGTCAAGAGGGAAACAGCCCAGACCGCCAGCTAAGGTCCCAAAATTAACGCTAAGTGATAAAGGAGGTGGGATTGCCCAGACAACCAGGAGGTTTGCCTAGAAGCAGCCATCCTCAAAGGAGTGCGTAATAGCTCACTGGTCGAGCGATCCTGCGCCGAAAATGAACGGGGCTAAGCGTTATACCGAAGCTGCGGATAAATTTATTTATGGTAGGGGAGCGTTCTATGTAGGGTGAAGCGTTAGCGTAAGCGGACGTGGACGGCATAGAAGTGAGAATGTCGGCTTGAGTAGCGAAAACATGGGTGAGAATCCCATGCCCCGAAACCCTAAGGGTTCCTCCGGCAGGCTCGTCCGCGGAGGGTTAGTCTGGACCTAAGGCGAGGCCGAAAGGCGTAGTCGATGGATAACAGGTCAATATTCCTGTACCAGTTGTGTTTTGAGAAGGGGGACGGAGAAGGCTAACCAGGCCAGATGTTGGTTACTGGTTCAAGCGTTCGAGGCTTTGAGAGATGGAGAAAACATCTTGAGCTAAGGCGTGAGTACGAGCTGCTACGGCAGCGAAGTTGGTGATGTCATGCTTCCAAGAAAAGCCCTATACTCGTTAAGACACAAATGCCAGTACCCGAAACCGACACAGGTGGGGTGGTAGAGAATACCGAGGGGCGCGAGATAACTCTCTCTAAGGAACTCGGCAAAATGGCCCCGTAACTTCGGGAGAAGGGGTGCCAGCGAGAGCTGGTCGCAGTGAAGAGGCGCAAGCGACTGTTTACCAAAAACACAGGTCTCCGCTAAGTCGCAAGACGATGTATGGGGGCTGACACCTGCCCAGTGCCGGAAGGTTAAGGAAGCTGGTTAGCTTTTAGTGAAGCTGGCGACTGAAGCCCCGGTGAACGGCGGCCGTAACTATAACGGTCCTAAGGTAGCGAAATTCCTTGTCGGGTAAGTTCCGACCCGCACGAAAGGTGTAACGATTTGCGCGCTGTCTCGGAGAGAGGCTCGGCGAAATAGAATTGTCTGTGAAGATGCGGACTACATACACCCGGACAGAAAGACCCTATGAAGCTTTACTGTAGTTTGATATTGTGCTCGGGCTCTGAATGCGCAGAATAGGTGGGAGACGTTGAAATAGTGCTTGTGGGTACTATTGAGTCATCGGTGAGATACCACTCTTTTAGAGCTAGGGTTCTAACGCTTACCCGTTATCCGGGAAGCGGACAGTATCTGATGGGCAGTTTGACTGGGGCGGTCGCCTCCTAAAAGGTAACGGAGGCGCACAAAGGTTCCCTCAGGCTGGTTGGAAATCAGTCGTTGAGTGCAAAAGCAGAAGGGAGCTTGACTGTGAGACCTACAAGTCGAACAGGGACGAAAGTCGGTTTTAGTGATCCGACGGTTCTGCGTGGAAGGGCCGTCGCTCAACGGATAAAAGTTACTCTAGGGATAACAGGCTGATCTCCCCCAAGAGTTCACATCGACGGGGAGGTTTGGCACCTCGATGTCGGCTCATCGCAACCTGGGGCTGAAGTCGGTCCCAAGGGTTGGGCTGTTCGCCCATTAAAGCGGTACGCGAGCTGGGTTCAGAACGTCGTGAGACAGTTCGGTCCATATCCGGTGTATGCGCAGGAATATTGAGAGGATTTCTCCCTAGTACGAGAGGACCGGGAGGAACGCACCTCTGGTGTGCCAGTTATCGTGCCAACGGTAAACGCTGGGTAGCCATGTGCGGAGTGGATAACCGCTGAAAGCATCTAAGTGGGAAGCCCACCTCAAGATGAGTATTGCCATGGCTTAAGCCAGTAAGGTCACGGGAAGAACACCCGTTGATAGGCTCTACGTGGAAGCTTGGTAACAAGTGCAGCGGAGGAGTACTAATAGACCGAGGGCTTGACCAAATAAACTTAATTTATTGTTTTTAATTTATATAATTTTCTATGCAGTTCTCAAGGTTCACACTATCCTGGTGTTCATGGCGATGTGGAACCACTCCGATCCATCTCGAACTCGGTTGTGAAACGCATCAGCGGCGAAAATATTTAGGGGGTAGCCCCTTGAGAAAATAGCTCAATGCCAGGTAAAAATATTTAAAAGGGTTTACTCTTGATGAGTAAGCCTTTTTTTATTTTTGGCATCTAGGACACCAATGGGTACTTCTTCCAGTAATTTTTTGTCTCTCAATTAAATTTCCACATTTACGACATTCTTTTCCAGTTCTTCTATAGACATTTGTCTGTAAACCAAAATTCCCATTTTCTCCTTCCAAGTCCCTAAAATCACTAAATGTAGTACCCCCAGAACCTATACTTTTTTTTAATACAGTTACAATTGACTCCTTGAGCTTTATTAACTCATTCTTTTTTATTGTTCGAGCTTCCCTAAAAGGGGAGATTCCAGCAGAGTATAAACTTTCATCAGCATAAATATTACCTATACCTGCCACTATTGTTTGATCTAATAAAATAGCTTTTATAGATTTTGTTCTTTTTGAAATAACTTTCTTAAGGTAATTTGCATCAAAGTCTTTAGAAAATGGTTCTGGTCCTAATGAACCTAATCCTTTTATTATTTTTTTAAGCGATAGGTCTTTATTAATCCACCACATTTGGCCAAAACTTCTTACGTCAATGTACCTAAGCTCATTATTATTTTTATCGAAAAATCTTATTCTTGTATGTTTACAAGGATGACTTGAGTTTTCAAAAAATTTAAAATATCCAGTCATTCTTAGATGAACTACAAGAAATCCATTATTTTTTGAATTATCTAGATGAAATTGGGCATTCTCATTTTGAACTTCTTTTAATTGAGCTATTAAATATTTTCCTCTTCTATCCCATTTATAAATAAGTGAGTTCAGGAGTCCTTTAATGAATTCATCTTTGTTTATTGGGAATGCAACAGTTGAATCCCTACAGACTTCTACTTTTTTAATAATAAAGTTATTAAGTTTTTGCTCTAAACCTCTGCGAACTGTCTCTACTTCTGGTAATTCAGGCAATTATTTAAGCTTTCTCTAATTCACTTTCAGCGAAATTATTTGTATTTGCTCCACCATCAGTTCCGCTTATCCCAGCGTAATTTACTTTATCAAATCTGACTACACAGTTATATTTAATTCCTGAGGTATCAACTGAAGCAACTTTACCAATTTCATTGTACCAATATGATTCTGGTCTTTTTACTCTTACGAGATCTCCTCTTGAAATAGCCATTACTATTAATTTAACTTTTTGTAGAATAACTCATCATTAATATTCTTAGACAAATTATTCACACATATTAATTAAAGTTTTAACAAAAATCATTTATTAAATTATTTTCGAATTCTTCTTTAGCAGGCTTACTTCCCATCCATTTCCTACCAGGTATTCTCACATCTAATTCATTTTTATCACAATTGATTGAAATAATCAGTTTTTTATTTTCTTGATTTAGAACGTTTAAAACTTTTCTACCTTTAATATCTTTATATGTTTTACTTTGGATAATTATAGGACCATAAATTTTTTTATCTAACTCAATTAAGTCATTATTTTTTTTATTTTCAGTTGTTTCATATTTTTCTGAATTAATTGTGTTCTTTTTTCTTATTGTGAGCTTTTGACCAATTTTTATTGAATCAGCATTATTGATATTATTAATCTCTATCAGTTCTTTTACTTTTAAATTATATTTGTTCGATATGTCAGTAAGATTTTCACCAGATTGAACAATATGATAATTTTTAATTAAATCTGATTGATTTGTAAGATTTTCAGAAGATTCGGAGATAATAAGATTTTGGCCAACAAAGATATAATTTTCATCTTTTAAGTTATTCAATTTAATAATTAAATCTTTATTAATTGAATAGAATTTTGAAATACTTGATAATGTATCTCCACTTTTTACAATATGAATTTTTTTTATTTCAGTTTTTTCTTCAGTAATTGATTCTTTTCTAGCAATATTCTCAATTGTGTTTTTTGATGAAAATATTTTTTCTTCTGATTTTATTAATGAGTGATTAAAAAAATTAATAAATATGGCAATTACTAAAAATGCAAATTTCATAAAACTTACTATTTATTTAAAGATAATCTTTAAATTTAAAATCGCTAGGTTTTTGAAAACAATTTAAGTAATTTAAACCTGAAAAATAAACTTTAAAAATTTCTTTACTCTTTCATAGGGGGGATACCGCAGATTTGAATCAAATAAAAAACCTTTAAAAGTAATAGATTTTTGATTTGAAAAATTTCGAAAACCTTCTTCTCCATGAAATTTACCAATACCACTTTGCCCAACGCCTCCAAAGGGTAAATTTGGAATAAGGACTGGCAACATCACATCATTTATACAAATTGTTCCAGAGCTGGTTACTTTTGAAATATGATTATGGATTTTTTTATTGCCTCCAAATAAGTAGATTGCTAAGGGTTTTGATGTTTGACTAATATGTTTTAAAGCTGATTCTTTATCATTAATTCCAACTACAGGAAGTAGTGAACTGAATAATTCTTTCTGCAAAATATCTGTTTCATTTAATTTAGTTCTCAAAATCGTAGGAGATATTTTCAACTTTTTTTTACTAAAAGTCCCCCCAAATAAAATTCTTTTTTCTTTTTCATATTGTTTGAGAATTTCTGCAGTTGATGTAAATTGTTTTTTCTCCAATTTTGATAGGTTTTCGGAAATAATTGGATTATCTCCGTAAAAACTTACTATGTATTTTTTTAATTTTTCTATAAAAATATTTTCAATTTCTTTATCTACAAAGATATGATTAGGAGCCATGCAGGATTGACCAGAATTAAAAAATTTACCCCAAACAATTCTTTTTGCAGCCACTTCTAAATTTGCATTCTTGAAAACAATTACAGGATTTGTTCCGCTTAACTCAAGAGTTAATGGAGTTAAGTTTTTTGAAGCTAATTTCATTATAGATTTTCCAGTTTCAGTACTTCCTGTAAAAAAAATGTGGTCAAAATTTTGTTCAATTAATTTTATGGATTGTTTATTATCACCCTCTACTGTCATTAGGACATCTTTACGGAAATATTTGGAAGTAAGCTTTTTAATAAGTTTTGAGGTCGCAGGACATTTCTCTGATGGTTTTATAACTGCAGTATTTCCTGCTGAGAAAATATTTACCAATGGCTTTAAAATATAAAGTAATGGATAATTATAAGGACCAAGAATTAAGACACACCCAAGAGGTTCATAAATAACTTTAGAGGATGATGGAAATAGATAAAAAGGGGTATCAATCTTTTTTGGTCGCATCCAAGAATTGAGTTTCTTTTTTATAAGTGAAATTTCTTCTTTCACTAAAAGTATTTCTGAAAGCCCTTCAATTTCAGATTTGCCGAGATCAACAAAAAGTGATTTAATTATCTCTTTTTTATTTTCATCCAAAAGTTTAGAAACTATATTGATATGATGGATCCGCCATTTTATATCTTCAGTTTTACCAGTGAGAACTGTATTTTTTAATTTATAGAAGTCTTCTAAATGAAATTTATCAGAAATTTTCATTTTTTACCTTTGAATAGTATTAAATATATCAGAGGATAAATTGTAAATAACTAAGGTTTTTAGGCAGTTCAATCAAAGCGAATGATTTATGAGAAATAATCAAATTTATTAATATTGCTATTAAAAATTCAAATTTTTCTTGGTTAGTATATTTCTATGAGGGAAAATTTTTCAATTAGATTGATATCTATAAATGAAATACCAGAAGTCACAAACTGGGCAAGGTTAGAAGGATTTTCTCCTGGAATGGATGATTTATCAATTTATAGAAATACAGATAAACAAGGGGTATGGGTAGCTTGTCTAGACAATAATCCTATAGGCTCTATTGCGTGTATAAAATATAATTCTTCTTATAGTTTTATAGGTTTATTTATTGTTAAAAAAGAATTCCGGAATAATGGATATGGAGTGAGATTATGGAAACATGCCCTCGAATATTTGGAAAATGTTGATTGTATTGGTCTTGAGGCTGCCCCAGATAGATTAAATGATTACGCAAAGTGGGGGTTTAGAAAATCTTCCATTACAAATCGATGGAAATTAAATGGTTCTCAAGATTTGCCATTGAGAAATTTCTATAAAGATCAATTTCATTCTTTTAAAGTTGTCCCGGGTAATAAAATTTCTTCTGAAGCAGTCTTAATTTATGATGATCAAAGAGAACCTAGTCCCAGACCACATTTTCTAAATGACTGGTTGAAAAATTCTCATGGTAATGTCAGTGCAATTGTCGATAATAATGGGATGTGCCATGGTTTTGGCAGGATAAGACCTTGTGTATTGGATGATAATGAGCAAGGCTGGAGAATTGGCCCACTTTTAGCGGATACTCCACCACTTGCTGAATTATTAATAAGGGAGTTAGTTGGTGATTTAGATGCTCAAATCTTATTGGATTGCTCTAATCTGAACCCTTATGCAAATTATCTTTTATCAAGTTTGGGATTTGAGGAAATATCAAAAACTTACAGAATGTATAAAGGTATTCAACCTCCCTGCCCTATGAATCAAGTATATGGACTTGCCTGCTTGGAACTGGGATGATTTCCTTTAAAACGTTCATTTCCCTTTTGTTTCTGTAATACTGAAAGAAGTTTGTTTGATTAAGATTAACTTCCAGAAGGTTTCAAAATTTTTTCTACAATATCGGCGTTGATTATAGTGATCTCTCCATTGTCAATATTGGCAACTTGAAACAAGGTCCATGAATTTGGATTTCTAGCTCCTCCAATACAGTCGATAACTTGACCGACCCAATAATTTTCATTCTTTTCCTTAGTATCTTCGCAATTTTCTTTTTTAATTGCGACATAATCACCAGGCCTAACGAAAAGAAACTCAGGAGTTGCTGAGCTCACAATAAATAACTAATAGTATATACGTACTATAGTAAGTTATTAGTTTTGTTGCTGAACTTTGAATTATTTAGCAAACTAGGGGTAATTCAAAAATAAAATGGAATCAACTGAAATTGCTATATTTTCAACATTATTGGGGTTAATTTTAGCTTTAACTGACGCTTATATAGAACGAAATATTCCTGGATAATAAATACTTCTAATTCATTTCTTAAATTAAATAAGATTTAAGCTGGTCTAATATGTCGGCACGGTTGGAAACTAGTTTTGTAAAAACTAAATATATCAACCCTCCCATTGCGAGCCTTCCGTTAATTTTCTCTAACTGCTTAAGTTTTCTCAACAAATTAATCTTGTGGTTAAACAAAATTTAAAGGGTATAGAAAATAAAAAAGTATTGATTACTTCAAAATTAAAAAAAAATTATAGAAATATTATTTCAAACACGAATTAAATTTAAAGCCAAGCTTCTTTCATCTCAAGATAAAGTCTCTCGCTCTCAGCAGAGTTAATTTTGCTGTCAGAATAGGATTGCTGCTGCTGCTGCTGCTGCTGCTGAGTTGAGTTAGTATTAGGATTTTGGACTTCGCTCATTAGAGGGACTGAATATTTGTGTTTATTCTCTCATATTTAGAGCTTTTTTTGTCAACTTAAATTCTTAAATTTTATTTAAATTTTCTATGCTTTTAATTTTCCTGTTTTGAGTGAATTTATTTCGCTACAGTAGTTTTGGCATATAGGAATTTGACTTCCCAATATACAACTCCGAGGAAGATAGCACTTGCAATAATAATTTCAGAAATGGCTAACATTTTATTTTTCATTACTAATTTAATTTTGGTATCAATTTACACAGAATGCAATAGGTACTAATTACATTTTAGATTTTAAAAAATCTTATTTAATAAAATAACGCGTCGAAATAATATAAGATTTTAAGTTAGATACATATTTTTTCCGTGGGAAATTTCATAAATTCAACAACTCTTATACCTTTAATACCTTTAGTAACCTCTTTTTTTATTCTTATTTTATTGGCAAGTTTTAACAGAACACTTAACAGGTTAACAAAACCAGTTACTGCACTGGTTGCATTATCTTTATTAAGTTCTGCTTTTATAAGCTTATTTGACTATTTTAAGAAAATAGAAGAAGAATTAGTTTTATCTGAATTTCTCAAATTTCTTGAAGAAAAAAATTTAGTTATACATCTCAATTTAGTAAGTGAAAAAATTATAATTTTTTTCTCATTAATAATGATATTAATTATTGGAATATCTTTTTATAAATTGCCTAGAAAAAAAGGTTACGTCTCATTAATGATCAGCCTAGGATTAATTTCTTCTTCGGTGATACTCTCAATATTGCTAATAGATTTCTCAGCACTAATCTAAACTGTTGTAAGCATTGACAAAGCTTCGTTAAGTTCTTGGACATGATTTAATTCATCTTGAGCAATTTCTTTTATTTTTTGATCATTTGGATTATCTATTAAATATTTGGAATAAGTTTCAAATGCATGTTCTTCGATTTTTATGTTGACATCATAAGCATTAGCTGGAGAAAGGAAATAATAAAAAACCATGATCCAGTAATACACAAGAACAAGGTGTCTCGCAAAAAATCTATCAATCCAGAACCTATCTCCTCCTCTTTTCTCCATTTCTTTAAGATGCTCAGTTTCGTTAATAGCTTGATAAAAATGTTCTTTCATTAAAATCATTGTTTTCTCATTTTTAATTCCTAGAGATTCTTTAAAATGAAGAACTGAAAGAAATGCAAAATAAGGTGATCTAGCTATAACTTCTAAAACCCAAAATCTTTGTAAAGATCTACCAGAGTATATAAAGTCTAAGAAGTTAACTGTGCTATTCAAAATCAAAGAATTTAATTTCTTCATAGATTTAGTTTTTCTTTAAGTATAATTACTCAGCCGCTCGAGGACTATGATGTATTGAAATAATTAACCAAAAATTAATATTTATAGTCTAAAAATTATTACTTCCATTGAAATATTTTTTTTTCATGCATTAATTGGATAGATAAAAATTTTATATGACAACTACTGAAAAAATTGCAAATGCCAAAAAAAGGATTGATGAATTAGAAAGACTTATAAAATTTTGGAATGATTCAGACCATGATGAAGCAAAAATAGTAAATTTTTCAAAGAACATTGAAAATAAAGTTGCTTAGATTGTGAAGATTAAGGCTAATTAAGTTTATTTACTTGAAGTGATTTAATATCTTTGAGGTTTCGAATATTGTTTAATTTATAAATAGAGCAATTAAACCTATTTTCAAAAACTGTTAGGAAGAAATAATCTAAAAGAAAAATAAATATGAAAACCTTTTCAAAAAAATATTTAGTTCCGATTAAATTTATACCATGGGTTTTTTGGGTATTTATATCTTTTATGAGTTTATATTTGTGTAAGATAGCCTGGGTAAATTGAATAATTAATGGATCTAGCTTCTCCTTAGCCAACCAGGAGCACCGCCAAACCAATCCGATATATCATCTTCATTAGGGTTGAAATGATTTTCTTTATCTAGTCCATCTATCCCAAATGATTGTAAGAGGTTATCAATACCCCTATCATTTTTCGTACCATTCCTTCTAAAACTGTTAGCTTTTTTCAGCCAAAGAGAAATTGTAGAGTTATGGTGTGCAAATTTCTCGACATATATTCTTTCTTCTAATGTAATTGATTTATCTTGAGCAATTCTTTTAATTATTCCTTGGATTTTTAGTCTTTTTGAATTACTAAGAAGCATTTTGCGATTAATTCATTATTCTTTTTATAGGAAGGATTACTAAATATATCTTGTCAATGTTAATTTCAACAAATTAACTATTTTAAGAGGTTTTTAAGTAATAAAAGTCTTAAGACACTAAAAAAAGGGATCAATAAGTTACTTATGATACTTTTATTCATTTATCAAACTTATAATTCCCACAAATAAGATAAAAAAAATCAATCCATTCTCAAAGGCATTTTGAAATTTAGAAAAGTCGACTTAGTTGTTGCATAATAGTAAATCTGTACTATTATTAGTACAGATGTATTGTTAAGACATGAAAGTGATTTCATCTTCTCCTTATGCCCCTTTTAATTCAAAAGAGTGGAATTCTCTAATAAGCAAAAATGTAAAGTTTGAAAATACTCCAATAAAGATTCAAAAAAAATTTTATAGAACTTTTACTCTAAAAAAGACTGAAAAAGTTAAACTTTTGCAAGAGAAGAATGCATTGCACCAACAAATGCAACTCGTATTCGGATAGAAAAATATTAACTAACAATCTTTTTATTGAATATTATTTTACGAGATCCAATTTTTTGTTAGATTAGTAGAAATACAAGAAGGATTTAATTTGGCTGTTGATCGAGAACTTTTAAAAGAAGTTACCCAAGAACTTTGGAATACCGTAAAAAAACTAAGACCTGAAATAGATCGGCAAACTCGACTTCAATTAGTTTTAAAGGCCTTATTAACTATTGGAGATTTACCAGATCAAATGCAAGCTGCCATGGTAGTAGGTGTTTGCGCAGAAATGGATAAAAGTGATGTTGATAATGTTGAATCTAATTCACAAACTAAAGATTCAAGCGGAGTTGATACTTCTACAGGCAGAAAAGTAGTTAGAAGAAGTTCAGCTAAATAAACTTTAAACGATCATCCTTTAATTTTCTTTGATTCGTTTTTGTTAAGTCTATTGAATAGGTAATATGAAATTACAAGTAAGAGAGGAACGAATATTGAATGCAAAGTCATCATTAATTCTGTTTGGCCCATTCCTATAAGATTTGACTCGTTTGGAAGTTGTTCTGACCAAGTGCCAACTAAATGCCAGGCTTGAGGAATTGATAAGAAAAACATATAAGAGCTATAAGTAAAGTTTATGTTCAGATAAAGATTATCATTATTGAACGTTTTTGCTTTCTTTATTCTTATTTCTTAACTAAGTATTTGTAGAGTTATAAAAAAAAACTTGATTCATAAATTTATTTTCTTAAGAAGAGTTTTAAACTCTTTTTTACCAATAATTTTTTCAGCTGCGTAAGCGCCACTTGCTGAAACAGCAGGAATTCCAATACCTGGAAATGTACTTGCGCCGCAAGTAAATAAATTTTTCACTGGAGTTTTGCAGCCTGGGAAAAGACCTTTTGCTGCAGATAATGCAGGGCCGTAACTACCGCAATAGGTATTAGTGAATTTTTTATGAGTGATTGGGGTTCCTAGCATCTTTAAATTAATCCTTTCATCTATGTCAGGGATGAATTTTCGCACTGCATTAAGGAATATTGAACATCTTTCTTCTTTCAAATTTCTATATTCTAATTCCTTTGGATTTAGGGTTTCCCAAATTTCCCAAGGTTCATTTGCGGGAGTATATCCATGAAGAACATGTTTTCCTTCAGGGGCCATATTTTTATCTAAAACAGATGGGATTGAAAATACGATTATATTCCTTTCTGCGGTTATACCTTTTTCCCACTCATCAACATGTATTGCATGTATTGGCAAATTTTCAAGACCATCAGCATCAAAACCTAGATGTATATGAAGGAAAGAATCACATTTATTAGGGTTCAAAACTTTTGTATTCCATTTTTTTGAAATTTCATTTGGAATTAACTTTTTTAAATTCCAAACATCAGTATTCGTGACAACAGTTTCACAACTATAACTAGAACCATTATTCAGAGTTATACCTGTGGCTAAATTTTTATTAAAGTTAATTGTCTTTACTCTCGAAGAAAGAATTAATTCTCCTCCATTTTTTTTAAATCCATTAATTAAAGCTTTTACGATAGATTCACTACCTCCTTTGGGGTATTCAAGGTATGAATTTGGTTCAAACCATTCGTTAAATAAAGTAGCCATCGCAGCTGTATTTGTATCATGCATTGACATGCCACTTATCAAAAAGCTCAATAAATCAACCCAATTCCTGAGAAAAGGATCCTCTAGATGATTATTTACTAAATTCCCAAAGCCTTTATTAATTTTTGGTATTTGATTGATATTAGGTAAAAATTTTGAGGTTAAATTTATTAAATCTAAGAAATTTATTGATTCGGGAGAAAATGAGAGTAAAGGTATTTCATTTATTATTTGGCTAAGAGGTTTTATTCCGGAAATAAATGATTCCCATTCTTTAACAGATTTCTCACCTCTTAAAGTTTTAATAGTATGTTTAAAAGGTTCTTCCCCCACATCGAGATTAAAATTGCCTTCTGGGACAATTACTTGCCAACCTTTGTATTGAAAAAGTTCAACTTCTTCATCAAGTAATTTAAGAATTTGCCCTAGGGGATTAGTCGTCGGCCATTTACCTATTCCACTCCACAATGAAGGACCTGATTCGAAAGTGTAACCATTTCTTCTGAAACTGTGAGCAACACCTCCTGGCTGGCTATGAGCTTCACATATAAGTACTTTTTTGCCTGATAAAGCAAGAATCGAACCACAACATAATCCCCCTATTCCACTCCCTACTATTACAACATCGTACTTTTCCATTAAATATTTACTTCACTCTTCTCGAAAACTAATTAGTTTTAGACAAATGTATTAGTTGAAGTTGTAACACTTAATACAACAGCTAGGAAAAATATGTAAGGGACTACTTTTAGAGGGATGTATCCTTGGCTTTTAGAAATAAAATCCATTGATTTAGTTACTTAATGTAAACATAATAACGAGATATTGTTCCTTATGTGTGCCATAAAATTATTTTTTTGGAAATATTTTGAAATAAAGAAATCTTTTTGGAGATATTTTTCACTAAGAACATTTTTTATAGAGTTATCTTAGTATTTGATTCTTAGATTAAAATCTATTATGAAACAATTTCCTGATATTAATGAGATAAAACTTTTAGAAAAAAATTCTCAAAAAAACGGTAGCGGAATTTTATATGAGGAATTGTTAGGAATATGGAAGTTTAAGTATGTATGGGGAAAGGAGTCAGATGAAATCAAAAATATACCCAGTTCTATTCTCCAAGTATTGTCGGCAAGACTCGAATTAAAAAGTAAAAATAAAGAGGATCAAATAAATTATGAAATAAAAAATTCAATTAATTTCGGATTGTTAAATATTACTTTTATAGGCAGTGCAGAATTAAAAGGGCTTAGACCTTTATTGGCTTTTTATTTTGAAAAATTGAAAATTAGTATTAGTAGTTTTCCAGTATTTAATAAGGAATTAAAAAAACCAGAAGAAAAAAAAATGCCTTTTTTCTCTCTTGTAGGAATTAGCACTAAAGATAATTGGTTATGTGCTCGAGGAAGGGGCGGAGGGCTTGCAATATGGGTTAAGTCTTAATTTAGTGATATTCTCCTGGATGATCTACCTTTCTTACGGTAACTTTATCAACTTTTTGTCCATTAAATCTTAAGAGATCATCTCCGGAAAAGTCATAACCTAAACGTTGACCAATTAGGGCTACATCATCCGCAGTAGAGGATGATGTAACCTGCTTTTTTAAGTCTTCATCAGATTGCATCTTGATTAAAAATTTTCTTATTTCAGAAAAACTCATTACTAGAATTTGATTGATTGATGTAAAAGAAATTTATAAAATCTTTTTCTTAGTAAGAACAAGATAAATAGATAATCATTATACTATTTTTATGACATACTTATTTCTCTATATAGTTGGCATAACTTTAATATGGTGGATATATCGTGTTGGTTGGCTTGAGGCGCTCAAAACAGTAGTTAAAGTTATAGTCCCCTCAGCGCTTATTATTTTATTTAACATAAAAGCAGGAAGATTACTTTTTAAAAGTCCTGTAGTCGGATTATTAAGCGCTTTGCCTACCTCTATTTTTATTTTTAGAGGTTCATTGCCTTTAGTTAGTTATATAAATAACTGGATTGAAAATAAAATAAATAAGTATGATGATTCGGAAGTTATAGATACTGATTCTGTGCCTTTAGATGATTAATTTAATTTAATTCAATCAAAGCCAAGAAATAATTCTTTGTGTACAACAAGAACATCAAATAAAGTTGTTCCATGAATAGGACTTAAAGGGGTTTTGTCTATATTTAATGCTTCTGCACAAATTAAATGAGCATCCCATTTTGTATTGTGATCACTTATTTCAATTGACCACTCAATTACTTTTTTGAAATGATCTGGCATCTCCGAACCAATTTTTCTGCAAATTTGACATAGAACTGACAAAAGAGGAGGTTTTGATGGCCTTTTTAAATCTTTAATAAGACTAGGTTGTGTAAAAACACTTGTATAGCGGATGTAGTCTATCAATTCATATTCTTCTTTATTAAGAGCTGCTTTATCTAATGCTCTTTCAAATTCGTCTATGGGGGTTATGGGCCTATCCAAGATATTATTTTTTGCTGTTTTCTGAATCTATTTTTTCTTGATTAATTTCGTTGGTTTGATTGCTTTCTATAGATTTAGGAGATTCATCTTTATCTTCTTCGTTCATAACTTGGTCGATTTCATTTTGAAACTCATTCGACGCTTTTTTAAGACTTTTCAAAGTTTTACCAAGCTGTTTTCCTAATTCTGGAAGCTTTTTTGGACCAAAAATTAAAAGAGCTAAGATAAGTATTACAGTAACCTCAGGCAAACCTACACCAAAAATATTCATAACTGATAACTATTTAACTAATTAGGAAATCTACTATTAAATATAGTCAAATCATCTGAATATTTCATTCTCGGAACAGCTTTTTTAATATTAAAAAATTTTGAAAAATATTATTGTTATTAATACTCCTTTAAAGAAAACTAACCACAGTAATTGATAATCACTCAATTTGAATTTTTTTTGGTACCAATTTATAAGAGTTTTATGTCTATCAATTAATTTTCTCATTTGCTCCGAGATTATTTATTACTATCACTTATTTTATCTTAATTTCTTTTATTATTATTTTATAGCAATCATAGATTCTACTTAAATTAGATTATTCTATTAAATTTTAATCTTTTTCTAAATTAATTTTTTTTCTAAATTATTGAAACTATTTGCTAAATATTTACTATTAAAAAAAAATGAAATACTTATTTGTTGTTTTTTACTTTTTTTTTCTAATTTATCCAGCTGAAGCTGTTACCACAAAAATGTTTAAAGTATTGGATACGTGTGCAAGATATCGACTGGGTGAGATTAATGCTAATGAGGGTATAGAAAAACTAAAATTAAAATTAACGAATTCTTCCACTAGTCAGCCAAAGGACCTAGTAAAAAAATATTGCTCAGTATTTACTCCAAATGAAAAAATTGAATTTTAATCTTAGCAATAAATATTTAATTATTCTTTTTTGAATAATCTTTAGCTTTGTTTCGTATTTCTTTAACTTTTTTAAAATTATTTATTTTTAAATTAAAAATAACTCCTAAAAAAAGAAGAAGAAATAAAAAAATATAAATTATTAATTCCATATTATTGAATTAACAAATCCACCCTAGTTTATTTCAATAATTTTTTAGTATCTTTTAAAACAAAAAAACTGACTTTAATATTAGTTATTTACTTTGAAGGCCACAATAAAAACACATTAACCTCTAATATGGAACTTTATAAGAACTGTTGTGCAGATTGGAGATAAAATTCCAGAATTTTCTTTACTGGATCAAAATGGAGTTAAAAGATCAAATAAGGAATTAAAAAGTCCCCTTGTTTTGTTTTTTTATCCAAAAGATGATACCCCAGGTTGCACTATAGAAGTTTGCGGATTTAGAGATAAATATGACTTATTTAAAGTATTAGGTGCGCAAGTTTGGGGAGTAAGTAATGGAAGTGCCTCAAGTCATTTGGCATTTGCTAATAAAAATAAATTACAATATCCACTACTTTGCGACACAAATGACTCTCTTAGGAAAAATTTTAAAGTTCCTAAAGTATTAGGTTTTATGGATGGTAGGGTAACTTACGTTATTGATCGCAAAGGTACGGTTAGGCATATATTTAGAGATTTATTGAATGGTCCCGAACACATTAAAGAGGCTATTAGAGTACTTAAGGAAATTCAAAATCAATAAATTATTATTCAAAGAATTTGAGAAGAATAACTTTTGTTTTATTATGGTTTCAGCTTTTTTTTAATATATGAAGAAAATGGGAATGCAGGCTGTTGATCTTGCTATTCAAAATGGAGTGGATCTTGACGGTACTCCAATCCCTCAAAAAATGTTAGATCTATACAATAGAATTATGGATGAGGAGAATAAAAGACAAAGGAGTGGTGTTAAAAAATCAATGAGAAATAGATGCGTCAAAACGGGTTCTAAGCATTTTGATAAAGAAACATTGAATCAATTATTAATAGATTCGGGATGGGAAGGTCTTAAAGAAAAGGAAATTTTATTTTTTTATAACTAAAAAAATTTTTTAATTATCTTAAAGATCATTTATGGTAATTATTTATTTAAATTAAGAAACTGAGAACTAATTAAATATTTTTTAGATCTAATTTTTTGAATTATTTAAACCATCCTTTTTTTTCAGAGGAAATTATTTTCTCTTTTTCAGCTTTTGTTTTATTACTTGCTTTTTTGTATGCCAAGTTTGCTTCTATAACTGTAACTATTGATATAAAAAAAAGACCAGAAATTCCAATTATTTGTTCACTTTGAGAGGGTTCTGAATCTCCTTGTAAAAAAAACCCTAAAGCGAACCATGCAGTACTAGCAGTGATGGTATAAAAGTAGGGTTTCCATCTTCTTTGATATAAGTAACCCGATCCTAAACCAGGAAGAAAGTTTAAAAAAGATGCTACCCACCCTTTTGAAGATGCAAGTATTTCTTCTCTTGAGGGGTAAGACATTTATCTTAGGTATTTATTAAATGTGAATTTATATAAGCAAAAGATATTGCTGCACAAATTACCCAACTAAAGGGTAATAACATTCTTATTTTTTCTTTATTATTATTCATTTTTTAATTATGGAAAATATTTTTAAAATCTGTGGATTTTATAGATACCTTAAAACTAGAAGAATTAAAAAAGACGGTTTAAAACCGTCTTTGAAAAAGTAATTTCTCTAAAAATAAATTATTTATCTTTTGAGGCTGAGAGTACTTTAAGTTCTTTTTTTACTTCTTTTTCTCTCTCTTCAAGATGTTTTAGTTGAGCTTTAAAAGCATCTTCAAGTCTTTCTTTTTGTGTTGTAATTTCATCAAGCTCTTCTTGATGTTGGTTTTTCTTTAACTCCTTCATTTCACTATCGGAAATAACATATACAGGGCGATATGAAGGTGTTTCAAAAAGAAGATCAAACATTGAATACATAAGTGACCTTTGAATTAGTACAAACCCAATATCTGATAATTCTTTGGAATATGAAAGGATAAATACCGAAGATATTGATACGGCAAATACACCGAATTTCGGTTTACCTAACTTAACCGCCCAGTATTTACCGATCGAATTTTAAGGTATGTTTTAAAGTATTAAGGAGATGATTCTAAAGATCTAAATCAAAAAGAACTAAAAATGGATTTAAAAATTACTAAAACATTGGTAATCCCATCCAACGAAATTAAGTGGCGATTTTCTAGATCCTCCGGTCCTGGAGGACAAAATGTAAATAAAATTGAAAGCAGAGTAGAGATTATTTTTAATTTAGAAGATTCCAAAGTATTAAATGACTATCAGAAAGAAATTCTTAAGAGAAACTTGAAAAACAAATTAGTGAATAATAGCTTACGTTTAGCGGTTCAAGAACATAGAAATCAATTATTAAATAGGCAGCTAGCTTTAATGAAATTTAGTTCAATAATAAAAAATGCTTTAAATAAACCTTTTAAATTAAGAAAATATACCCAACCCACTAAAGCATCACAAAAGAAAAGATTTGAGGTTAAGAAAAAACGTGGCGAATTGAAAAAAAGTAGACAAAAAGAAAAAACATATCAAATATGAATAAACTAAATAAATATTTCCCTCGCAAATTGTAATGAAAGCATATTATTAATTTAATTTCATTTTGGATTTTTGAATACAACTAATGATTTCTGGTTAATTGACTCAAATTTTGTAGGGGTGATGCGTTTCTACAAAGATAGAGATAATTCTGATAAATCTATTGATTATATGTTTATTGAAGAAGGAATTATTATGGGAATTCATGGAGAAAATCCTCCATTAATGAAAACTAGAAAAAAAATTGTTATTGAAGAAGCAAGAATATTATGGCAAAAATTGTTAAATGAAGGTTGGCAAAAAACTAATAAAAAATGGTGAGGAAAGTCTACAAAAACTTTTTTTAATTTCAGAAAATAAATGAACCTTTAGGGTATAGCCTGGAAATTTTTTTCTGCTGTAAATATTTCTTTTTTTTGATGTCGTTTTCATATCTTCTCAACATCATTAGATAGTTAGTAACTCCAAAAATTATTAAAAAAACAATAAATCTTATTCCTGCCTCGAAGTTCATATGAGTATTAAACTTTATTCTAATCTGACAATTACTAATTAAAAATCAATCGTTATTTATATCTAATTAAAACGTCTAGTAAAAATTTTTTTTGATTTTACTGTATAAAAAATACATAACAAAAATAATATTAAAATTGCACTAAAGCTTCCGATTGGGTTTGGAATATTTTGTGTAAAAGGCCCTGCTAAAAAAGAAGGTGTATTTTCTTTGAATTCTATTAATCCATTATTTAATAAAAACCAAATACCCACAAGTCCTCCATGAATTCCTATGCAATTCCATAAAGAGCCTTTATTTCTAATTTTTACTAATGATAGAAATATCCCAAGTAAAATAAATCCCAAACGTAATCCTATTATGTTCCAAAAGATCTCATTTGATAAATTATGAACGAAGCTAAAAATTATAGCTTGTAAAGCTATTGATATTTTTGTACCATATTCAAATTTTAATTCTTCTAGTAACCAGCCTCTAAAAATTATTTCCTCTGCGAATCCAACACCTAATCCCAGTAAAATAGAATTTAACAATATTGTTGGCGAGAATTCACCTATCCAAGAAATATAATTTTTTTGTAATAGTGGTACCAGAATTAGAATTATTAAAACTAAAGCAAATAAAATACCTTGAGAAAAATTGAAAAAGTTTTTCAAGAATTTGTCTTTTGTTATCCCAAGAATTATCCAAGCACTTGATTTATTTCTTTTGATATAAAACCAATATGGGAGTAAAAAAATAAAAAGTAAAAAAGTAATAATAGTACCAATTAAGGATAAATTATCTTTTTCAAAATTAAACAATAAAAGTGGCTGAGATAAAGCCCAGCCAATTCCATAAAGAATTGGAATAAAAAATATAGTGGATAAAAATCTTGGTCTTAAAAGAAAAAAACTTCTAATTAGTATCATTACATTTTTCATTTTAGTTTGAATATTAGTCAACCCCAGCCTTTGCCTTTTATTATTCTAACTACTTGTTCAAAAAGTTTTAGCTTTTTCTTTTTACTATAATTTATGTTTTTTGTAAGATTAGATAAATCTTTATAAAATTGCCGAGTTATTTTATCTTCTTTATCACTAGGCCATAGTAAGTCTGAGCCCTCTTCATATTCTTCTTTATATCTTTCTTTATTCAAATTTTTTTATATCGTAATAATTTAAATTTTACTTATTGCAAATCCTTAAAAGTGATGTTTATTAAATTTGTATATTTATTTAAAATTTATGCTGATTAATCTTCCAACTTTAGTCTTTACATTATTATCTCCATTCCTTATTTTTGCAGTAATAGTATCGGTTTACTTATTTCATTAGGAAGTATTTAAAATAAACTTAATTAATTTAAGGGTGTATGATGCCTACTTTTTCTAATGCAAATGATAAAACTGCAATAACAGCCATTAGTGTTAAGATCTTGTTCTTTTTGATGAAATCCATAATGCATATTAATAATCTATTTATTAAATTCTTATATAAAATAATAAATAATTAAAAATATTATATCAATTACAATGGAACCCATATATATAGGAGATTTAGTTCCCTCAATAGCTTCTTATAAAAAGATAATTGAAAAATATGATAAAGGTATAAAAGAAGGGGAATTTCATGAAGAACCTACAGGAGGAGATTTTAATTACCCTGATTGGTAAATATGCTTACTACAAAAATAACTTTTGCCTTGGCAGATTGGATTAGAGAGTGGCGTAAGTGCCGTGATGAGAATCCTTCTATTGATGAGTGTGTAAAATTTGTTCAGTGGAAATTAGAAGATTATAAACTTTCTGATAGTGATAAAAGAATAATTGAATCTATTTTGCTCTATGAATCTTAATAAATAAGGGATTATAGACTTTAATTTTTATATTTATCTATAAAAAACAAAGGATCATTAAAATCTTCTTACAAATTAAGAAAAAAGTAAATCAGCATATTTACGGATTTACTGAAAATATAAAAAGGAGTAATTTATAAATGTTGAGTTCGGAGGCAATCTAAATGATTGATAGACCGCCTGAAATTTAGCAAATTCCAAAATATAGGAAGCGTATTCCTGAGAATGGGATTATTCGAAAATTCAAGTTCAATCAATTAGTCTGATAAGACTTCGCTTTATAATTACTAGCGACAACAGGGACTGAAATTATCGAGAGAAATCCCCGAATTCACGTATTCTAGGTTTATGAGTAAATAGACTTTAAAATATGTAATTTTATATCCTGTTAGAAGGAAATCAAATATCAAAAAGGACTGTACCATCAGTCCTTTTTTTTTACAAATTACTTCTAAACTAGACTTCTTTTTGGATAATATAGATTTATTAAGTGTTTAAAAATATTTCACAATGAAAGATCAAGTCTTGTTTCCTAAAATTGAAGTTCGTGAAAAGGGTTACTTACAAGTAAGTGATATTCATACGATTTATTGGGAAAGATCAGGCAATCCAAATGGTAAAAAAATACTAGTTATTCATGGAGGCCCAGGAGGAGGAAGTCAACCAAGATATAGAAGATACTTTGATCCAGATAAATTCGATATTATTCAATTTGACCAAAGAGGTTGCGGTTCTTCAACTCCTTTCTCAGAATTAAAAGAAAATTCGACTAATCATTTAGTTGATGATATTGAAAAATTAAGGATCCTTTTAAAGATAGATAGTTGGCATTTGTTTGGTGGATCTTGGGGCTCAACACTTTCACTTATATATGCAATTAAAAATCCCTCAAGAGTTATAAGCTTAACTTTGCGAGGAATATTTTTATGTAGAAAGTTTGAATTATTGTGGTTCTATCAATATGGTGCAAGTGAGATATTCCCAGATGAATTTGAAGAATATATTTCTGTGATACCAAAAGAAGAAAGAAATGATTTGATAAGTTCTTTTTATAAATATCTAACATCATCAGATGCAAATGTTAGATCAAAAGCAGCAGCAGTTTGGACAAAATGGGAACTCTCAACTAGTCATTTAATAAACAAAAAATTCGATTTTGATAAGTCTGAAGTTAATTCTTTTTCAGATGCATTTGCAAGGATCGAATGTCATTATTTTATTAATAATATTTTCTTAGAAGATGATTTTATTTTGAAAAATATAAAAACAATAGAATCGATTCCAACAAAAATAATTCAAGGTAGGTATGACGTTGTTTGCCCTGTTAGGAGCGCTTGGGATCTAAATAAGAAATTAAAGAATTCTGAATTAATTATTGTTAATGATGCTGGTCATTCAATGAGTGAAAAGGGCATTACTAAAGAATTAATAAAAGCTGTAAAAGGTATTCAAAATCTCTAAAAGAGATAATATTCCTTTAAAAATTAAAGGCCATTATCTTCAATATTTTGTGCAATACTCCTAAGAAGTTCGACGATATCAGAATCTTCGCATTGAGTATCTTCTTTGAGCAAAATGCACTCGTCTATAATACTTACATTAGTACTCCACCATATACCAGAACTATTGGTATCGTCCCATTCAAATCTTTCAGACATAATTAATAAAATCTAATAAATACATTAAAGCTTGCATTAGTTCATCGTGGAATTATATATTTAATCTCAAAATTTAAAAAACTTTCCTAGGCGCTAAAAGTAATCTTGAAATTTCTGACAATAAAATTTAGAAATCTAATTTCAGTTCGTATTGTTTTTCCTTTTCCTTAGAAACATTTTTTTTATTATTTATGTTTTTTCTAGGCCTTTTTCTAGAGCCATGCTTTAAATAAATTTCTTTTGAGATATCCCAATATCCATCCTTTTTAGTGATTTCCTGAATTTTCTTCTTTGCAGTTTTAGTGCTAATTGGGATGTCAATTATTGGTCTTATGTAATTAATTTGTTCATATTCTTCTTGATTAAATCTAGATAGTAGCCATGGTTCATGAATGAAATTAAGTGATATATCTTTTAATTCTGGTATCCACTTTTTTATAAATTTTCCTTGAGGATCATGATCTTTTCCCTGCTTAATAGGATTATAAATTCTATTCGTATTTATAGACGTAGTTCCAGATTGCATTTGGCATTGGTTCCAATGTATTCCAGGCTCATAATCTACAAATTTATTTGCTAATTCAGAACCTGAATCTTGCCATGGTAGCCATAAATTATAGCTAGCAAAAGAAATTAACATCGCACGCATCCTGAAGTTAATCCATCCATTGAAATTTAATGAACGCATACATGCATCTACAAAAGGAAAGCCAGTATTACCTGAACTCCATGAATAAAGTAATTCATTATTTTTTTCTCTAATATTTTTAAAAAAAGGATGGTATTCCCTAAACTCTAGTTCTGGTTCACTTTCAAGTTTCTGAATAAAATGACAATGCCAAGTTAATCTGCTTTTTAACATTGTAGAATTTTTGTTTTTTGATATATCTGCCTTTTTAAAAATTTCTTTTAATGAAATGCATCCCCAACAAATATATGGGGATAGTCTTGTACAACTATCAAATGATTTTTCTGGGCTAGATATATCTTTTGAATAAGAATCTAATTTATTATTAAAGAAGTATTGCATTCTCTCTAAACCTTTCTTTCTTCCACCTTGCATTCTTCCTGGACAAGTTTCTTTTTTAAAGGAAAAAATTTCGTCTGAGGGTATTTCTCCAATATTAAAGTTAATAGGATTAATTCTTAATGGGGCTTTAAGTAAGTTTTTTTCGGAATTTTTTTGCCACTTTTTAGACCAATTATTCCTATCTAAATTTCCTCTAAAAACTGCAAATTGTAGAAATTCCTTCCAAATAATATTTTTGCTTAAAGCCCATTCTCTTACTTTTTGATCTCTTTTATAAGTAAGCCAATCTCCTGTTTCTTGATGGCTATATATACCTTTGATTTTAAATTTTGAACTAATTTCATCAAATATATTAATAACATTCCCAGTCCTAATAATTAATGGTTGTCCAATCTCAGCAAGTGCATTTCTTAAATCGATTAAACTTTCTTTGCAAAATTGCCATTGTCTATTTGAATGAGTTTTTTGGTTCCAAATATCTAACTCAATAATATAAATAGGTAAAATATCATTGTCTTTTATAGCCTCAAAGAGAGCTTCGTTATCAAAAATTCTTAAATCTTTCTTAAACCATAAGATATTTACTTCTTCCATAATTTTTTCTTTTAATCCTAGAAAAATAAGATTAAGTTTGTAGGTAAAAAATATAAAAAATTTTAGAATAACTAAAAATCAAAAAAATGAAAATAACAAAAAAACTTTGGCAGGAAAATTATGAGATTGCTTTACTAAGTTTAAATACAAAATTTGTTCAAGGTTTAAAGAATGGAAGTCTCCCTAAAAATATATTTCAAGAATATTTAGCTCAAGATTATTTCTTTTTAGAGACTTTTGCTAAGGCTTATGGTCTTGCTGTTTCCAAATCAAAAGATAAGTACTCAATAAGGAAGTTAAGTGAACTGTTAATGGGCGTTTCAGAGGAGTTAATACTTCATGAAACGTATTCAAAAGAATGGGATATCGATTTGTCTAATAACTATATAAAAAAAGCCACTAAAAATTATACAGATTTTCTTGATGATACTTCTAAAAGACTTAGCTCCGTTGAAATAATGTTTGCAATGACTCCATGTATGCGACTTTATTCTTGGATAGGAAAAAGTTTGTATGAGGAGGATTTTGACATTAAATATAAAGAATGGATAATTACTTATTCTGATGAGAGCTTTGAAAAGCTAGCAGATTCACTTGAAAATCTTATTGAGACTAATAAAGAAACATATGATATTAATCAGGCCAAATATTTATACAGGAGAGCTATGGAATTGGAGTTAGATTTTTTTAATGCATATTCAGATTTCTGATTTAAATTAAAATTTACTTATAGTACTTTCCAAAACAAGTTAATAAATTATGTATTCTAAAATTGCACTTTCAATAGGAGGTAGTGACTCTGGAGGTGGAGCAGGCATACAGGCTGACTTGAGAACTTTCATGGCTCTTAAAGTACATGGATGTTCTGTTATTACATGTATTACGGCACAAAATAGTTTAGAGGTTACATGCGTTCAACCAGTAGAGAAGAATACTTTATTAAATCAGTTAGATACTTTATTTGCTGATTTTGATATTGATGCTTTGAAAACTGGAATGTTATTAAATGAAAGGATAATTAATGATACTGCTTCAAAATTAAATACATACAAAATAACCAAAATTATTGACCCAGTAATGGTTACAAGAACTGGTTCTAAATTACTGGAAGATTCTGCTGTTAATGCTTATAAAAAACTCTTATTACCAATTTCAGATTTGGTAACTCCAAATATTTATGAAGCAAATCTACTTTCTGGTTTAGAAATAAGGAGTAAAGAAGATATCGAAAATTCAGCAAGAAAAATTATTGGTCTTGGAGCTAAAGCGGTACTTATAAAAGGTGGCGGTTTAAAAGATATGAAAGGGAAGGATTTTTTCCTAGACTTAAATGGTAGAAAAGAGTGGCTATTTAATAATTTTATAAATACAAAAAATACACACGGTAGCGGCTGTACTTTGAGTGCTGCTATTTGTGGTTACAAGGCTTTAGGTTTTGATCTATTTGATTCCATACAAAAAGCGAAATTATTTGTTGAGAAATCTTTAGAGAATTCTTATAAAATAGGATCTGGCCCTGGTCCCTTAGGCCATCATTAATTATTTATAGAAGTGGAGTTAGAACCACCATTTTCTGTAGGGCTTTTTTAAAAATAAGATTTCTTCAGTCTCCCATCCTCCCTCCAACCACTCAAGATGTTCAAGTAATAAAGACTCACTTTCCCTTTTGCTTAATTGCCCTATTCTATTAGCAATACCATCGAACCTTACTTTCATCAATTCCTCAATCTTGATGTTATTCATAGGTTAAATAATAAATTTTTTCTACTCTTACTTGTATACTTTTTCTTGTCAACGATTTAATTTTATTTGTTTACTAGCAGTTCTTAAATATGTATTAAATACAACTTTTTAAAATAGATAGTAAAAAAGACTTATTCACATAGATTTAATTAAAGACTAATTTATATATAAAGACTTTAACTATGAATAAAGAAGAAACAGCAAAGCAAAAAACTATTTTAAATGTAGGCTATTGTGAAACGACCTCTGAATGGCTCAATAGAATCATTACTGAACTTGCAGATGAAAATAAAAATTTTGTAGATTTGTCAGTAATTTGTGCTTAATTTTTTAGAGAATATAGTTTATTTTGATTTTTTTTTGTTTGCTTTTAAGTATAAGAGAAATTTAAAAGATATTTTGTGATGTGAATCCTAATAAAAAAAACATAGAAATAATTAAACAATTCAATTTATCTCCTCATCCTGAGGGTGGATGGTTTAGAGAGATAGTAAGGAGTGAGAATTCTCTAATAAGGGGAGATGGCCAAAGTAGAAACTTTATTACGGGAATTTATTATCTTTTGGAGAGAGATGCAAAAAGTGCTTGGCACAGAGTAAAAAATGCAGATGAAATTTGGATTTATTTAAGGGGTGATCCTCTGAATTTATGGTGCCTAGATAATGATAATAAGTTAATAAGAAATTTAATTTTAGATTCCAATAATCCAGTAGAAATGATCCCATCTGGATATTGGCAAGCTGCAAAAAGTACAGGCGAATTTACTTTAGTGAGTTGTTGTGTTGGTCCGGGCTTTGATTTTAAGGATTTTGAATTACTCAGAAATACAAATCATACTTCTAGATTGGATAAAGCAATTAATGATCTTATTTGAGACATTTTTTTGTTTATATTTTTGAAATTATCCTCTAGATTTATAAGGCTACTCAATCAATCTATATTTAATGAATCAAAATTCTGTCAAAACAATTGGTATGAATGATGAACCAAGAAAAGATTCATACTTAGTATATGTAAATCAGGCTGATGGATTAAAAGGCATCCTTAATAGGGATTTTGATGAATGGTCAAATTTTGATAGTTGGGAAAGTATTTCAGTTCAGCAATGGATTTTTTCTAGAGCTTTAGAGGTTTTCAGAGGTAAGAAAATCGATATTAAATGCGACTGTTGTGAATATAATGATTTAATCCCAAATGATTTTGAGAGTATTAAAAAAGAAAAATGTTTTGGTAAAAAAAGTGCTTACATGATTGAAAAAGTTGTAGATGAAATTGTATTAGCTAGGGCAAGAAGAGAAAGTGATGGAACATATTCTGCGTAAGATTCATAAATATATATGGAGTGAAAAATCTTTTACTTACCAGTGAAAATTATCAGAAGAACCAATCGTTAAATTTCTAGTGGATATCTTATGGAACTTAAAGTGTACCGAATCACTGAACTCCTTTTCATCTGAGTAATTAACAAGATCCACTGGGTCGATGTTTTCATCGAACCATGCATCATATTCAATATGGTTTGGTTCAGCAAAATAACTCATATCCAATTAATAGCTTTCAAAAAACATATAAACGGTACAAGCGATACCAAATTAACATTCTTAATTTTTAGATAATCCATATTTTTAACTTTTTTTATAAAGATTAGTTGCTAGAAAGATAAGAGAAATATCTATAAATTAATGTCTCTAGATACAACAATGGTTTCTATCCATCCCCACTTCACAATCAAGGATGGGAAAATGGACCAGTGCATAGCTCTTTTAGAAGAAATTTTGGTACTGACAAAAGATAATGAACCTGACTGCCTTTTTTTTAATATCACTACATGCGGTTCAGATAAGGCTTATGTAAGAGAGGCATATAAAGATGGTGCTGCCGCTTTATTTCATCTCAAAAATATGGGACATATGATTCCCAAGCTTTTTGAAGTGTCAGATATTACTGTGCAGGTCCAAGGCCCAGCTAAGGAGATTGAACCCTTGAAGGAAATACTCCCAGACGCTGATTTCTATGAAGCAATATCTGGATTCTGATAAAGGTTGTTTTTATTGACATTCGATAGCTTGGGGCTTTTAGCCCCCTTTTTTTATTTAGGAATTCAAAATAAATTAATCCTCCCTTTACTTGTATCAAGTAGCTTTATTATCAGCACAAAAATTATTTTTATGGCATCAACTTTTTATATTGTTCATCATGAATTTAAGGCAGGAAAAGCTGAAAAATGGTGGGAAACAGCTTATGCGGCAATGTCACCAGGTGGTGGATGGGATGATGCGGTAGCATCTAATAAAGAAAAAGGATTTTTTAACCATTCTGCAAATGCCGTAACTAAAACTGGTCCTGTATATTGTTTTTGGGAAGTAAAAGAGGGTATTTCTGCTGAAGATTTTCAGGAGTTTATAGATGGACCCTCCGGTCCAGGGTTCGGACAAGATGCATTGATGAATATCTGTAAACCAATTGACACAT
>MWOX01000144.1 GCA_002026005.1 Prochlorococcus sp. HOT208_60m_808M21 | reverse complement strand
GATTATTTTTAAAATTAAGCCAGAAAAAACAATAGACGATTTATTAAATTTGCCTAATAAAATTGATCAAATTGATGAGATAATTTCAATTAATAGAGAAAACAAAATAAATTTCCTTAAATATATATACCGGACCGAGGATAATTATATAATTGCCTCATCAGATAACAAATTAATCAAAAATAGTATTTACTCCAGCAATAATTTTAAAGAAAAAAAATTTCAATATGAGGAAGAACTTTTTGGACTAAAAAACGAAAAAAATATATTATTCACAAATAAATTTTGGGAAAGTATATTTTTTGATAAAGAAATTTTTACTGAGAATAAAGAGGATGTTATAGCTACAACATTTGATTTAAAAAATAAATATTTAATTTTAAAATCCTATTTATTAAATAATAAAAAAAATATTGATACTCTTACTTACGATCATTTTATAAATCAAGAGAATACTAATGAAGATAATCCTGAAATTTCAATTTTTAGTGATATAAAAAATTTTGAAAAATATCTAAAACCTTTAGTAAATGATTTTGAACTCAATTTTTTTGAAGAATTTAATCAAAATGATAATAAAAACATTTTAATTCTCAATTCAAATAAAGATTGGCTTATTACATTTGAAAAAAATAATGAAGATCAATTTGATTTAAGTGCTTTTAAAAAACTAAAAGATTTCAACAAATATACTTTGAAACAAAATAGAGATATTTATTCGATATTTTCTAAAGATATTCTTGAAGAAAAAGACGATGTTATAAAACAATTAACTTATGAAAATATCTATTCAATAGAATCAGGAGATTTACAAATCATAAGTAATCATTTAATTGATGGTAAAAAACTAGAGAAAATATCAAAAAAATTTTTTAACCTAAAAAGTAATAAAGACAAATCTGCTGTTCTTTATTCAAAAGTTGATATCAAAAATGGTAATTCTAATAAAATAGAATATTTTTCTAATTTGCAGGACCTTAATTTTCTCATTAGAAATATTTTAAAAATATCAAATGAAGAATCGCTAGAAATCATAAGTCAATCTATTCCTGAACAAAATCCAATTCTTTATAAAGAAACAATATTAAAAATTCTTTAAATTGAAGTTATTCAAACAAGCTTCAGACACAATCATTTTAAATTTTTGTGAAATTAATATCTTGTGGTTAATTAAAAATTATTTGACTATCTTTAATCTATAAGTATTTGATATTGAATTAAGCAATTGGATAGTAACAAACTAATTTTAAAACCAGGATTAGAAGGCGTCCCAGTTACTAATTCATCTATCTGTGATATTGACGGCAACAAAGGTAAATTGTTGTACAGAGGATACTCAATTGAGGAACTATCCAAAAAAAGCAGTTTTTTAGAAACTGCTTACCTATTAATTTGGGGTGAATTGCCCACAGCTATTCAACTTAGAGATTTTGAACAAGAAGTTCAGATGCACCGAAGGTTGAGTTTTAGAGTCAGAGATATGATGAAATGTTTCCCTGCGACAGGTCATCCTATGGATGCTCTTCAATCTAGTGCGGCTTCTTTGGGTTTATTTTATTCACGTAGAGCAATAGATGATCCTAATTACATCTACAACGCAGTGATAAGACTAATAGCAAAAATTCCCACAATGATTGCTGCTTTTCAACTTATTAGAAAAGGACAGGACCCAATTCAACCTAGAGATGATTTAACTTACTCATCAAATTTTCTTTACATGCTGACTGAAAAAGAACAAGATCCAATAGCTGCAAAAGTTTTTGATAGGTGTTTAATTCTACATGCCGAACATAGTTTAAACGCAAGTACATTTAGCGCTAGAGTTACTGCAAGTACTCTTACAGACCCATATGCTGTCATCGCCTCTGCAGTAGGAACCCTCGCTGGCCCACTGCATGGAGGAGCAAATGAGGATGTAATTGCAATGTTAGAAGAAATTAAAACTCCAGAAAATGCTGGGTCTTTTTTAGATAATGCAATTAAAAATAAAAGTAAGATAATGGGCTTCGGCCACAGAGAATATAAAGTTAAAGATCCAAGAGCAATAATTCTTCAAAAACTTGCAGAAGAGCTTTTTATTAGATTTGGAGCAGATGAAATGTATGAAGTTGCTAAATCACTTGAGGCAGAGGCAATACCAAGACTTGGACCTAAGGGTATATTCCCTAACGTGGATTTTTATTCTGGTCTTGTTTATAGAAAACTTGGTATTCCTCGTGATTTATTTACTCCAATTTTTGCCATATCTAGAGTGGCTGGTTGGTTAGCTCATTGGAGAGAGCAACTTGGAGCAAATAGAATTTTCAGACCATCGCAAATCTATACAGGTTCAGCACCAAGAGATTGGATCAGCCTAGAAAGTAGAGAATAATATTTGCAGCTTTTCATAAAAAACACACATATTGTTTGTGAGGAGTTAATGTATTAAGTAAATGACATAAAAATTTTGGAATACGGATTAGATCTCGAATATAGTTTTAATGAATTCTTAAAGAGTTTTGGCATTTCCAGTGAAATCGCTCATGTAATTTGGCTCCCTCTACCTATGCTTTTGGTTTTAGTATCGGCAGTTGTTGGTGTTTTAGTAACAGTTTGGCTTGAAAGAAAAATATCTGCTGCTGCTCAACAAAGAATAGGCCCCGAATATGCAGGAGCGCTTGGTGTCCTCCAACCAATTGCAGATGGTCTTAAGTTACTTGTCAAAGAGGATATTATTCCTGCTAAAGCGGATGGGATTCTCTTCACTGCAGGACCTATTTTGGTTCTTGTCCCAGTGATTCTGTCCTGGTTAATTGTCCCTTTTGGACAAAACCTTTTAATAAGTAACGTTGGTATTGGGATTTTCCTATGGATCTCTTTAAGCAGTATCCAGCCAATTGGACTTCTTATGAGCGGATATGCATCAAATAATAAGTATTCTTTATTAGGAGGTTTAAGAGCAGCAGCTCAATCAATAAGTTATGAAATCCCTCTCGCTTTATCTGTACTAGCTATCGTACTAATGACAAATTCTCTAAGTACTATTGACATTGTCAATCAACAAAGTGGTGCTGGAATCCTTAGTTGGAATATATGGAGACAACCCGTCGGTTTTATAGTCTTTTGGATCTGTGCTCTTGCAGAATGTGAGAGACTTCCATTTGACTTGCCCGAAGCGGAAGAAGAATTAGTTGCTGGATATCAAACTGAATATGCAGGAATGAAATTCGCATTGTTCTACCTTGGTAGTTACATTAATCTAATCCTTTCAGCTTTATTAGTATCGATACTTTATTTAGGAGGATGGGGTTTTCCTATTCCAGTTGAATTAATAGCTAAGTTTCTAAATTTGCCAATTAATTCACCATTCATACAAGTTTTCACTGCATCAATAGGAATTGTAATGACTGTATTGAAAGCGTATCTTTTAGTTTTCATTGCAATATTATTGCGTTGGACTACTCCTAGAGTAAGAATAGATCAACTATTAGATTTAGGATGGAAGTTTCTTCTTCCAATTTCTCTTGCTAATCTTTTGATAACTGCAGGATTAAAACTTGCTTTTCCGCAATTCTTTGGTGGTTAAACTTAAGTAAAAATACTTAAATTAAAAATTAATCCACTAAAATAAAATAACTAAGTAAATTCTTCAAAATGAAAAATTTCCTTCAACAAATAAATAGCTATATAAAAGAAGCATTTAATGCTGGCAAATATTTATATAATGGCCTATCAGTTACTTTTGATCATCTTCGAAGAAGACCTGTTACTGTCCAATATCCATATGAAAAATTAATACCTTCCGAAAGATATAGAGGAAGGATACATTATGAATTTGATAAATGTATTGCTTGTGAAGTTTGCGTGAGAGTATGTCCAATAAATTTACCAGTCGTTGATTGGGTAATGAACAAAGAAACCAAAAAAAAGGAACTAAGAAATTATTCTATAGATTTTGGAGTTTGTATATTTTGTGGAAATTGTGTTGAATATTGTCCAACTAATTGTCTTTCTATGACAGAAGAATATGAATTAGCTACTTTTGACAGACACAATCTAAATTTTGATAATGTCGCACTTGGTAGGTTACCTACAAACGTCACAACAGATCCTTCAGTTAAACCTCTAAGAGAACTTGCCTATCTTCCTAAAGGCGTAATGGACCCTCATGAAATACCAGCTTCAGATACTAGAGTTGGTAAATTACCAGAAGAAGTCTATGATTGGATGAGGCCAGAATCCAATGAAAATAAAGATAAAGTGTCTAATCCAAACAATTAATTTCTATTAATTTATGTCCATAGCAATAACAACTCAAATTATTTGTTTTACAGTTTTATCTTTAGTTATCCTCATAGGAGCACTCGGTGTTGTATTACTCGAAAGTATTGTTTATTCAGCCTTTCTTCTAGGAGGAGTTTTCATGAGTGTGGCAGGATTATATCTACTTTTAAATGCAAGTTTTGTTGCTGCAGCACAAGTTTTAGTTTATGTGGGTGCAGTTAATGTATTAATAATCTTTGCAATAATGCTAGTCAATAAAAAAGAAGATTTAAAGCCAATCAATGACATTAAATCAAGAAGAATCATATCAACATCAATATGTTTAACCCTATTAAGCCTTTTAATAAGAGTTGACTTGACTAACGTATGGAGCCTATCAAGTCCTCAAAACTCTATTGGAGAAGAATCAACTATCAGAATTGGTGAACATCTATTTAGTGATTATTTACTACCATTTGAAGTAGCATCAGTTTTACTTTTAATGGCAATGATTGGAGCTATCGTTTTAGCTAGAAGAGATGTAATGAACAAGGATATTTCCACTGGATTACCTGTTGATCAAGAGTTAATTGAAAAATCATCAGAACCATTACTTACAAATAAAAATTAACCTTTCACCTTTCTTATGATGAGTTTAGAATCAATTCCTATTCAAGCATTTTTAATAGTATCTTCAGCACTATTCTGTATTGGGATTTGGGGATTATTAAATAGCAGAAACGCAGTAAGAGTTCTTATGAGCATTGAGTTAATGCTAAATGCAGTCAATATAAACTTAATGGCCTTTTCTTCCTATGTTGATAATAATTTAATTCAAGGACAAGTTTTTACAATTTTTGTTATTACTGTTGCTGCCGCAGAAGCAGCAGTTGGATTGGCTATCTTATTATCTCTTTATAGGAATAGGGTGACTGTAGATATGGAAAGTTTTAATTTATTAAAATGGTAAACCCACTAAATGAAACTCTCATTAGTGCTTATTATATATCGTTCAGATAGTTCTAGAGCTGAAGAGGCTTCTAAATTCTGTGAAGAAGTCCTCAAAGCTAAAAATATAATCTCAAAAAGAATTGACAGTGATTTTTATAAAGATGAAATTGAAAAATATTTTTGTAATCTAGAATTACAACCAAATATTGGCATAGTTCTTGGTGGAGATGGAACTTTCCTCAAATGTGCAAATGCTTTAGCTGATTATGATATTCCTTTGTTGAGCATTAATATTGGTGGTAATCTGGGTTTTCTTACACAAGAAAAAGATTTTTTATTTGACAAATCTTTTATTGAAATCCTTGAAAACGAAGAATATAAAATTGACTTTCGTAATAGATTAAATTGTAATGTTTGTATTAATGGGACAAGTTCTGAGAATAAGATTATAAAAAGCTTCGATGCCTTAAATGATTTTTATTTTAAATCTGTTGAAGAAGACATTTCCCCCACCAACCAAATACAAATTGAAATAGATAACGAGAAGGTTAATGAATATAAAGGTGATGGATTAATCATATCTACATCTACTGGTTCAACCGCCTACTCAATGGCCGCAGGGGGGCCAATAGTACACCCTAGTATTGATGCAATGATAATAAACCCTATATGCCCGATGAGTTTGGCTAGCAGACCAATAGTTATACCTAATACAAGTCAGGTAATCATAAAACCTGTAAAAAAAAGTAAAGGGGAAATTAAATTATGGAGAGACGGTTCAAAATGTATGACCATTAAGGAAAATTACTATTGTGAGATCAAAAAAGGGCGATCACCCTGCAAAATAATAAAGTTTAAAAAAAGCACAAGCTACTATAATACCCTAATAAAAAAACTTGATTGGAAAGGTGATTTATCTCAAAAAAATTTCAAAAATTAAATGGCCTTGGAGATAGAAAGAAGATTTCTAATAAAAAATGATAATTGGAAAGAATTCATAAATAAAAAAATTTATATTGAACAAGGATATTTTTCCAAAAGTATAGATGGTTGGATCATTAGGGTAAGGCTTATTGGCAAAAACTCTAAAATTACACTTAAAAAACATATCAAGGGCTT
>MWOX01000143.1 GCA_002026005.1 Prochlorococcus sp. HOT208_60m_808M21 | reverse complement strand
GATGCAACAGTAGTATCTGAAAACCCACCAGAAGGGCTATAACTATCAACTAAACCTTCTCCACCAGCAAGTAAAGAGTTATGATTTGGTTCATCATTTACAAAAGCATTAGCGAGGTCAATATGCTCTACATCAGAGAATTTTGAGATATTATCTAAGTCCGCCTCGCCTGCAAACATAGAAAATGGAGCTAGTAGACCAATGGTTGCTGGTGCTACTAACAAGCTTTTGAAAAGCTTCATAAAAATTCCTCACACAATTTTAGGTATTTTAAAAATAATCTATTTGCCTATAATTAACAACCACCAGTAGACAAAATATGAGCCGGCTATTACTTAAAAGCAATCTCTTCACTGTGAAATCTTTTCTCCAAGAATTTTATTGGTTTTAATAATTTCAATAGCAGGTTCCAAAAGTTCTTTATATTCTTTCCAAATCCCTATAGAAGAAGAATAAAATTTCTTTCTTATTTGAGCGCTACTCGCGGTGTGAACATTTCTTTTGTTTAGATGGGGCGAAAGATATTTTTCGTCCCAATCCCAATCGAGCCAATTTATTATCCCAGTTATAATATTTTTAGGATTTTCAATTAAGTCCTCATAGCAATAATCATAAATATTTTCACCGTATTTAATTTTATATTCCTCCATAGTTTCAAAATAGTGCACATATAAACTAGAAATATCAGTCAAAGAGAAAGAGAAAGACTGTTTTAAGAAGTTTGCTTTGTATATGGATAAAATATTATCAAGAGGGTTTCTTATGCAATTTATTATTTTTGCCTTAGGGAAAAAATTAGAAATAACAGCACAGTACATATAATTAAATAAATTTTTGTCGGTGTAAACGATAGATGATGGAAATTGATTTATAACTTTTTTTTGGTATGAGTCATAAACATCCTCAAAATCTTTAGATTCCTTGATTGACTCCTCTAAAAAGTTAACCTCACCCATATCTGTTACTTCAGGATTCAAACTCAAAATGTTTTCTAGTAAAGTGCTCCCTGACCTTGGCATCCCAACAATAAAGATATAATCAGAAGAATTTTTTAAGTTTTTATTGTTTGAATTTTTGATTTTTAGTGATCTGTAAAACTCAGTATGCTTAATCTTCATACTTAAGTCAGATTTTTTATACTTAATACTTTCATCGTTGGCGATTTTAAGATATTTTGCACTTTCTTTAAATTTGCCTTGTTTATGAAACAAATTTGAGATTGCAAAAGCTGCGTAGATTTTTGAGTTTGGATTGAGATTCTCTAGTTTTGTATTTAATAAAAAATTTAATTCATTTTTATGATTCTTAAAATCATAAATCCCAGATAATTCATAAAAACTATTAAAGTCAAATTTATTTCTCGAAATAATTAATAAGTTAGTCTCAATAGCAAGTTCAAGCTGTCCTGAATTTCTATAAAAGCAAGCCAAGTTAGTGTAAAAATGCATGAAATTAGGCGAAACATTTATTCCCTTTTTTATTATTTCTATACTTTTAGATAATTGATTCCTATCACTATAAAGAATACTTAAATTTAAATAAGCCAATTCCAATCGTTGATATTTTTTGATTAATTTTAAAAGTATTATTTCTGCTTCTTCATACTTCCTTTTTTTTAGGAATGCATCGGCTAAAAGAATATTAATTCTTATTTCTTTGTCATTATCCTTTTTAATTTTATTATTATTTTTTAGATCCTCTAAAATGAATATAGCATCATCAATATGAAATTTATTAATATAAATCTCAGACTTTAAAAGTTTATAAATAATATTATCTTTGGATAATTTAATAGCTTTATCTATAAAAACTAATGCATAATCAAAGTTTCTAGAAGCAAAGTACAAAAGTGCAAAATTATAAAGTAAATCTCCATGATTAGGATCAATTTTTATTGCCTTTAGAAGTACTTTTTCTGCATCTTTGAATTTATTCTCAATTTTTAATATCTCAGCTAATAAAATATAAGGATTAATTGATAATGAGAATTTATTAATTAAATTAAGAAATACTCTTTTTGCTAAATTAAAATTTTTTAAATCTCTACAAAATAAACCGTAAGCGTAGAGTAAATCAAAAGAATCATTATTTGATTTTAATAACGCTTGAAATATTTGATTTGCCTCTAATGAATTTCCGGCTTTTTGTTTTATTTTCGCTTCTTCAATTTTTTTTAATAAATCAATTTTTTTCAATCTATTTAATTTATTTTCTTTAACATTATAGTTTCTGAAAGTCTTAAACAAAAAAATTAATTAATTTTAGAAATTTTCTTAAAAAAAAAGATCTGCCCTAAAGCAGATCTTTCTTTGTGCGTAGTTTTTTCTAATCTAAGTTATTAGAAAGCAAATGATGCTTTAACAGCTACTCCTGTTTCATCAGTACCACCCTCTTTGACAAATACACCAGGTGTAAGTGTCATACCATCATTTACTGGATAAGAGTAAGACGCTTCATAGACCATATACTCAGGTGCAGCATCAGTAGTTAGTCCAACCGTTGCAGCAGCTATGTTTACTGAACCAGGACCAACTTCAGGGAAACTTAGGCCAACAAAGTATCCAGATGCATCATCGCTTCCGTCATCTGAAGTTTCGTAACCAACACTTAGGCTTGCTATATCAAAAGTGTAGTAACCGTTAACACCCCAGTATGTTGTTTCGTCGCCAGTTCCACCATCATTACTTGCATATGCAACAGCTACTCCGTAACCGTCTACATTGTAAGCAGCTTCGACACCGAATATGTCTGTATTATCACCAAGGATTTCATCCGATGTAGTTGATACTCCACCAGCTAGTGAAAATCCAGAATCAAATGCATAACCTATAGTTGCTGTGGTCCCTGTACCACCTACACCTAGAGAATTACCAGTACCGCAGTCATCTGGTGTGTAATCAGTAAATGAACTATAAGCACAAGCTCCTGTGTATGTAGCACTGATGTCAGTTGCATCACCAACTACCACTGTTGCTCCACCAAGAGGGAATGAATAAGTAACACCATCAACTTTTAAAGAAGTTCCAGTGTCAAAACCAAAAGCTGCACCAGTAGTTGATGCTGCTGCACTTCCGCTATCAATAGCTATGTCAAGTGAATCTTCACCTGTGAAACTTGTTGATAAACCAATGTTAAATTGATAGTCGAGACTTGTTGTTTCCTTAGTTGCACCGTCTGTAGCACCTAAAACAGCGTCAACGCTGAATGATGCAACAGT
>MWOX01000142.1 GCA_002026005.1 Prochlorococcus sp. HOT208_60m_808M21 | reverse complement strand
AGAGAAATTATGAATATCAAAAAATAAATGCTGAAAAAATACAAGAAATTGAAAGGTCTAAATTATCAAAACATATTGTATCTGCTAAAAAAGAGGTAATAGATTTGATTAAAAAATTAAGAGATAAAAATGTTAATGGAGAGGATACGAGAATTATTGGAAAAAGATTAAAGGAAATTGAGACGGAACATTTAACCCAAAAAAAATTTGAAAAGTCAATATCATGGAATCCTCAGGTAGGCGATTTTGTAAAAATTAAAAGTCTAAATAGTACGGGACAAATTGTAGATTTAGATAAAAAAGATGGTTTTTACGAAGTTAAGTGTGGTTCATTCAGAAGCACATTATCTGTAAATGACTTTGAAGGTATTAATGGAGAAAAGCCTAATTTCAAAAGGTCAAAAATTGAGATCAATTCTAAAAGGGAAGATTTTTCTTTTTCTAATATTAGAACGAGTAAAAATACAATTGATGTAAGAGGGCTAAGAGTTCATGAAGCCGAAATAATTATTGAAGAGAAAACTAGAAAATTTCACGGACCGCTATGGATTGTTCATGGAATTGGAACAGGGAAATTAAAAAAAGGACTAAGAAATTGGTTATCAGGTTTAAATTATGTTGATAAGATTGAAGATGCAGCCAATAACGAGGGTGGCCCTGGTTGCAGTATTGCGTGGATAAAATAAAATTTAAAAAACTTAGAAAACAATTTAATAAGCGTAAT
The DNA here is from genome assembly GCA_002026005.1 of Prochlorococcus sp. HOT208_60m_808M21. Lineage (GTDB taxonomy): Bacteria > Cyanobacteriota > Cyanobacteriia > PCC-6307 > Cyanobiaceae > Prochlorococcus_A. Next base: position 3,184 of record MWOX01000142.1, on the reverse strand, counting down.
TAAGTGCAATTTATTGATCAGGCAAACATTATTCTTAAAGCTGGAAAAGGTGGAAATGGAATAGTTTCATTTAGAAGAGAAAAATTCGTTCCTGCTGGAGGACCTTCCGGGGGGAATGGCGGCAGAGGGGGTTCAGTTATTTTGATGGCTGATAATAATCTTCAAACATTATTAGATTTCAAATTCAAACGAGAAATAATTGCTGAAGATGGATGCAAAGGAGGTCCTAATAAGAGATCAGGTGCTTCAGGTGAGGATAGAATCCTTAAAGTTCCCTGTGGTACAGAAATAAGGGATATTAAAACCGGCATTATTTTAGGAGACTTAACTAAAGATAAACAGAGTTTAACTATTGCCATTGGAGGAAGAGGTGGACATGGTAATGCTTACTATTTAAGTAATCAAAATAGAGCCCCAGAATCATTCACTGAAGGAAAAGATGGTGAGATATGGGAGGTTCAATTAGAACTAAAACTTCTTGCAGAGGTTGGGATTATAGGTCTTCCAAATGCTGGAAAAAGTACGTTGATTTCTGTTGTATCATCTGCCCGTCCAAAAATCGCAAATTATCCTTTCACAACTCTAATACCAAACTTAGGTGTAGTAAGAAAAATTGATGGGAATGGTTGTCTTTTTGCGGATATTCCTGGATTAATATCAGGGGCAGCTGATGGAGTAGGTTTAGGCCATGATTTTTTAAGGCATATCCAAAGAACGAAGATACTTGTTCACTTAATTGATGCAATTTCAGAAAATCCTTTACATGATTTTGAGATAATTGAGCAGGAATTAAAAAAATACGGAAAAGGTCTTTTAGATAAAGAGAGGATAATAGTATTGAATAAAATGGAGCTGGTAGATGATGATGATTTGAAAATAATTTCAAAAAAGTTAGAAGATTTATCTAAAAAGAAAGTTTTAGTTATTTCTTCATCTTTAAAAAAAGGTTTATCTTCACTGCTTTCTGAAGTATGGAAAAGGATCTAACTTAAATTTAAAATTTTTTTGTAAAAAAATACTTGATTTAATAATAAAAATTAGTCATAAATAAGATACCTCTTTAAACACAATATGAATTTCTATACTTGCTTTGATCAACAAGGAAAAATAATAGCTAGATGTCAAACCATTCAAGATATTGAGGTTTTGAAGAAAATGGGAAGACCAATTGTAAAAGTAAAGGAAATGAAAAATGAAGAGTCGGTTGTATGTTCACTTACAGGAAGTCCATCCGACTTTAATAGAGATTACTAATAGAATTAGAAAATAAAAAAAAGGGCTTTTAAAGCCCTTTTTTATTGTGCATATCTATTAAAAGAAAATTTAATCATCATAAACAAGACATTCTGGTTCATCCGGGTTGGCATCGCAGAATAGTTCCAAAGCATTAGGGTCATGTTTATCCTCTGGATGATGATCCTTATACTCTTCGAGTTCTTTTAGCTCTTCAGTTAAATGTCTGACCTTTGGAAGATTGCCCTCTGCTTTTGCAGATTCGATTTCCGATTGATCTTTTTGGATGTGTTCGTCAATGGATTTCATTTTAAGCTTTTCGTACTTTAGTAGACATACATAACATAGTTAATTTCTAATGAAATTGCATTATCTATGAACTAAATAAGTGTTCATTACAACATCATTTTTTTTTTTTTTTTTAGGTCTCTACTTTCATTATTTCCTTTAGCGATGACAAAACTGGGATTATTTGATTTGGGTTTAAAGGGAATAAAGCTTTGTAGTAATCTTTTTTCCATTCATTGTCGAAGCATGTCCTATTTACGTTTGATAATTTAAATAATTTTAATCTCCATTCAATAATCTTTTCAAAACTTGATAGTTCTTCTTTAGTACATTTGAAAAGTTTGCTATAAATCAATTCCCATCTTATAAGCGTTGGAAAAAGGTAAATATCTGCGTAGGTTAACTCTTCTCCAAATATCCAGTCCCCTTTATTTTTCTGCAGTAAATTTTCAATTTCATTTATAGCTGCGAAAAGATTTTTACTTGCTTTTTCGTAAGCTGACTGGTTTCTGGCGAAACCACATTTATATACGCCATCATTAATGCTGTTATTAATTAAATCTAAAATTTTTTGATTACCATCTTGAATACTTAATGCCTGATATTTTGATTCATTTTTTATTGAATTAAGTAGTCTTATAATTTGTGAACTTTCATTAGATAGAATATTTACTTCATCTTTTACAAAGCTAATTAAAAGAGGTAATGTCGCTCTAAAAATAATCTTTTTATTAGCTTTTTTGTAAAGGTCTGAGAGTCTTATACATCCCTTAATCTTTGTATTGAAAATCCATTCGCCATGCTCAACATCTGCCTTTAAAAAAATTACTTTAACTTTTTTAGATAAATCTTTTATTTCGTGTACGAGTAAAGTTCTTTGACACCATGGACAAGAATGACCTACTAATAAATAAATTTGTCCATTCTCATTATTAATGTCGTATTCACTATTAATGGTTATACCTTTAGGCCTTCTATAATTACCATGTAAATCTGATGGCGCGAAGCCATTCATTAATTGGGTCCAAAACCAAAACCAGAATTTTCTGGAGGCCTTTATAAGGTATTTATTTTGCATAAAAAATTTTATTTTTAAAGAAAAAATGACTGTTCAAAGAATACTTATCGTTTCAGGCACTCATGGGAATGAAATTAATCCTGTTTGGGCTGTTAAGCAATTTAATAAAAAGGGAAATAGTTTAGATAATGGTATTGAGTATGAGTACATCATAGGTAATCCTGCTGCCTATGAAAAAGGTTGCAGATATATAGATGTTGATTTAAATAGATCTTTTAAAGAAAGTGAGAATTTTGATCAACACAACAATAGCTTTTATGAAACTAATAGAGCCAATTTTTTAGTAGATGAATTTGGAATCGACGGATCTAAACCCTGTCAAATTGCAATCGATTTGCATACTACTACTGCAAATATGGGTACAAGCATTGTTATGTATGGGAGGAGATCCAAAGATTTTTGTTTAGCTGCATTACTGCAGAACAAATTTGGATTGCCTATTTATTTGCACGAAAAAGATAAAGCCCAAACAGGCTTTCTTGTAGAAGCTTGGCCATGTGGTTTAGTTATTGAAATAGGAGCTGTCGCACAAAATTTTTATGATCAAAATATCATAAATAGATTCTCCCTAATAATTAGCTCCCT
>MWOX01000141.1 GCA_002026005.1 Prochlorococcus sp. HOT208_60m_808M21 | reverse complement strand
GCTTTGGAATGGTTAAGAAAGAAAGGCATAGCAAGTGCTGAAAAGAAATCGGGAAGAGTTGCGGCAGAAGGGTCAATTGGTAGTTATATACATACTGGATCAAGAGTCGGAGTTTTACTAGAGTTAAATTGTGAAACTGATTTCGTTGCTAGAGGTGATATATTCCAATCTCTGTTGAAGGATGTCTCAATGCAAGTAGCAGCATGCCCAAATGTTGAATATGTATCAATTGATGAAATACCAGAAGATGTTGTGGAAAAAGAAAAGCAGATTGAAATGGGTAGGGATGATTTGTCAGGAAAACCAGAACAAATTAAAGAAAAAATAGTTGAAGGGAGGATAGCAAAAAGACTTAATGAGCTTGTTTTGCTTTCACAACCCTATATTAAAGATAGTTCTCTAACAGTTGAGGATCTTGTTAAGCAAGCAGCTGCCAAAATTGGGGAAAATATTAAAGTAAGACGCTTTACAAGATATACATTGGGTGAAGGCATTGAAAAAAATCAGATGGACTTTGCTGAAGAGGTTGCATCAATGCAAACAAACTAGTCATTTGAATGATTTGAATAATTTCAATAATTACATAGATATAGATAAAATTGACTCTCAATTAGAGAGAGCAGACATACAAAAAAGAATATTAACTAGAAATATCCATAGGGAATATGAACTTTATCTTAATCTAGTAAGAGATCTACTTTTCATCTCTGTAGAAAAAGGCCTTAATCAAATATATTGTTATCCAACAATTAATGATAATTTCTTAAATAAAAATGAATACTGTAGTCTTTTTGAAAAAAAAATAAGTAAATTAATATGTACGAATTTACCATTTTTAACAGTAGAACAATTAAAGATAAGTGAAAGTGAAAAAAAAATAAATAACGAAATTAATTTTACTACTTTTGATAGTTCCACAAAAACAAAGAATGATCAAAAAGAAAAATTTCAATATGAAGATGTTTCTCAATTAAAAGAACCAACTCAGTTAGATATTAGTAAAGACTTTTCAAATACTTCTGAATATTATCAAGCTCATAATTTTGAGGAATTTGCATCGCTTGATTTAGATCATAACGACCATAATAATTATTTATCAAAAAACAATATTTTTGAAAATTTAGGATTTGAAAAACAATTTATTTCCTCCCTACTTGAATTAATAGAAGAAGAAAAGGTGGAAAACCCAAGACATCGAGAAAAAGAAAATATCAAACAAATGGATAATTTACCAAAAAATCAGATTCTTAATAATTTTGAATTAATAGACAAGTCATTGGAAAATTTACTATTGAATCTTTCATATGATATTAACCAAGAATTATTCAAGGCAAATCTAATAAAAAAGATGATATCTAAAGATTCCTATGATTACTTAGTAGGCAAAAATTTTATGATAAAACATCCATATCCTTTTGTTATTAATTTCGAATTAAACTTAAATCGGTCATCATTAAACCGCAATAATTTTCCAAGCATTATTTTCTTCAATATATCTACTGTTGAATTGGAGTTTAAAAATTTAAATTTATCTATTCAAAGGAACAAAATAAATGAGCTAAAAAATCAATTTCAGCGTTTGATTAAAAAAGAGACATATTGGAGGCAAAAAGAAATAACTTTGAATAAGATACGTTGAAAAAATAACTCTTTTTTCAAATGTGACTATTAGTGGGAATAATAATAAATTAATTAAAGATTGGATAAGACCTCTTCAAAAATCTCTTACTATTGAAACTGAAAACAAATTTATTAATACATTAGGAAGAGAAAAATATTTTAATGATTATTTGCATGAATCATTAAAAAAACTGGATAATCTAAATCTCTCAGACGAATATTTAAGGATATTTTATGAATTTTCAAAAAAATATAATGAATATAATAAATTAGATGAAAATCAAAGAAAAAGGTTAATTATAGATACAAGAAAAAGTCTTTATAAACTAGGTAAAACTCTAGAAATAGAAAGTTCTAATAATATTTCTAATAATGTTTTTCTCAATAAAGCTGATTCAAGTTTGTCTTTTGATTCAGATATTTCATTAATAAAAAATGTAGGAAAAGTTTATAAAAATAAGCTTAATGAATTAGGGATATTTCATATAAAAGATCTAATTAATTATTTCCCACGTACATATCTAGACTATACGAATAGAGTCAAGATAATAAATTTAAAACCAGATAATTTATACACGTGCATCGCAAACGTTAAAAGATTTTATATTCATAAGAGTAAAAAAAATAGTAATTTATCAATAATGAATATTGTAGTTTCTGATGAGACGTCTTCAATAAAGGTTACAAAATTTTTTTTAGGAAGAAGATTTAGATCCTACTCTTTCTTCACTTCTCAAAAATCTTTGTATACTGCTGGGACCAAATTAGCAATTTCCGGTAAGGTTAAATTGACAGAGTATGGCAAAACTTTTGTTGATCCGCAGATTGAAATTCTTAAGGATAACAATGATAATTTTAATTTCTCAGGCAAAATATTACCCTTATATACATTAGGTGAAGCATTATCAAATATGAGTTTTATAAAACTTATGAAAAAGGTACTAATTTATGCAAAGCAATATCCAGAAATTTTAAATAAAAAGCAACTTGATTCATTATCTTTATTGTCAAAAGGAGAGTCGTTGATTAATATTCATTTCCCACCAACTCAACAGGCACTTATTGAGTCAAAAAAACGTTTGGTTTTTGATGAGTTATTCCTACTTCAAATAAAGTTCCTACTTAGAAAAAGAAAGACTAATAAAAATATAACTTCCCAACAAATACCTCAAAAGAAATCTTTATTAAAAGAATTTTTAAATACTTTTCCTTTTAAATTAACAAAATCTCAAGAAAATGTTTTAAATGAAATTAAGAAAGATTTATCTAATCCCGTACCAATGTCTAGATTGCTTCAGGGAGATGTGGGAAGCGGTAAAACCATAATTGCAATAGCGTCTCTTTTACTTGTCATTGAAAAAAACCTGCAAGGTGCATTTATGGTCCCAACTGAGGTATTAGCTGAACAGCATTATAAAAATTTATTGAAATATTTGAACCCCCTTTTAGTTTCTGTTGAACTACTTACTGGAAATACTCCTCAAAAAAAGAGAAAAGAAATTTTCTCTAATTTGAAGAATGGATTAGTTGATATCCTCGTAGGTACTCATGCATTATTTGAAGATAAAGTCATCTTTAATGCATTAGGGATGGTCGTGATTGATGAACAACATAGATTTGGAGTTACTCAAAGAAATAGATTACTAAATAAAGGAGAAAATACTAACTTGTTATCAATGACAGCAACACCAATTCCAAGAACTCTTGCGCTTTCTATTTATGGTGATTTAGATGTGAGTCAAATTACAGAACTCCCTCCTGGGAGAGTTCCTATAACAACAAAAATAATTTCAGAAGATGATTTAACTAACTTGTTCAAGATTGTTGAAGATGAGATCAAGAAGGGAAAGCAAGCTTATGTGATTTTGCCACTTATAGAAGATTCAGAAAAAATGAATTTAAGCTCCGCAAAGAAAACATTCAAATATTTATCAGAAGAGGTCTTTTTTAACAAAAAAGTTGGATTATTACATGGCAAATTAAGTTCACAAGAAAAGAATGAAGTAATTAATTCTTTTTTAAAGAATGAAATTAATATATTGGTTTCAACCACAGTAATTGAGGTTGGCATTGATGTGCCTAACGCCACAATTATGATAATTTATAATTCGGACAGATTTGGATTGTCCCAGCTACATCAATTAAGGGGGAGAGTTGGAAGAGGATCAACAAAATCTTTTTGTTATCTGGTATCCTCCAATAAAAATGGATTAGAAAATAAACGACTTTGTGTTTTGCAAAAATCTAATGATGGCTTTTATATTGCTGAAAAAGACTTGGAGCTTAGAGGACCAGGCCAGATTTTAGGATATAGACAATCTGGCTTACCTGATTTTGTACTGGACAATTTACCTAACAATAAATTTCTTATTGATAAGGCTCGTGAAGAGGCTGTTAAGGTTATTAGTAATGATCCTGATTTTAAAGAAAATATTGTTTTAAGGAATATACTTATTGATAATTCTGATAATAAATTCATTCATGATTTTTTAAATTGAAAACTATCATTGTAATTTTTGATATATATGCCACTATAAATCAATTACAAATTTCAATTGAAAATTTGGAATAAAATACCAATTAAAGATAATGGAGATAAATTAATAGCTATACCTAGCTGCTTAAAGTTTTTAGATCCCCACCCTTACTTTCATTTAGGAGCACCTTACAAAGATAAAACTTCTCTTTGGAAATTAAGGGAGGAGGTCATAAATAGATTAGTAAAAGTAAATGATTATCTGATATCAAAGAATAGTTTTAACCTTTTAATTTATGACAGTTGGCGACCTTTAGAAGTCCAGGAATTTATGTTTAAAAGGGCTTTTTTATTAGAGTGTGAAAAATTAGATATTGCTATTTCTTTTGAAAATATTAAATCTTATCCATCCATTTTAAAAAAAGTTGAAAAATTTTGGGCATATCCTTCTTATGATACTAGGTGTCCTCCCCCTCATTCAACTGGGGGTGCATTGGATGTTTGTTTATCAGATAAAGACGGAAATCTTGTTGAAATGGGAAGCATGGTTGATCAAATGGATGAGACCTCAAATCCTTATTTTTATGCAAGCATAAAGAATGAAGAAGCAATTATTTGGAATAGTAGAAGAAATTTATTAAGGGAAATTATGACTAAATTCGGATTCGCTCAACATCCTAATGAATGGTGGCATTTTAGTTATGGTGATCAATTATGGGCTTGGAAAAATAAAAAAGCAAATGCCCTTTATGGAAAAATTTAAATTTTATTGATTTTTATTTAGTAAATTCACTACATAATTTTCATCTTTAGTATTTATAAAATCTCCGAAATCCAAATCTAAATTACTCTTCCAATCATCAAATAATGGTTGAAGAGTTTTTTCTAAATCGTTAAGTTCCATTCTTTGTAAAAATGGTTTAGCAAGCCTTTGTAGATTTTTACTTCCCCCCCAACCATAATTGGTATTTGTTTTGCCCACTTCCAACAAGTGCTAATTCGGCCATATAAGGCCTGGTACATCCATTCGGACATCCTGTCATTCTGAATAATATTGTCTTTTGTATTTTTAGATCTAATAGTAAATTTTCAATCCTTTTTAATACCTCAGGTAAAATTCTTTCAGCTTCAGTCATTGCAAGACCACAAAGTGGTAAAGCAGGACAAGCTAAAGCGTGTCTTTGTATTTCATTAATGTTTTCTAAATTTTCGTATCCAATTTTTGATAGAGATTTTTGAATTTCACCTTTGTTTTTATTGGCAATATTGCAAAGTAAAATATCTTGATTAGGTGTGAGTCTTATATCTAAATTATATTTTTTAACAATACTTGTGATGGTATTCTTCTGCTCTCCAGATAATCTTCCTGATAATAGTGGTAAACCTACGAAATACGAGGTTTTATTTTGTTGATGCCAACCTAGATAATCAATAAGAACCTTATCAGGTTCTTTTCTGATTTTTTTAATTTCTTTTTTGAAATACTTATCAGAAAGTATCTTTTTGAACCATTTAATACCTTTTCTATGAAGAAGATATTTCATTCTCGAATTTTTTCTTGATTTTCTATCACCATAATCTCTTTGAATAGCCACAATGCTTTGTATTAATTCATAAACTTCAGGTTCTTCAACATATCCAAGTGGATCTGCAATTCTGGCAAACGTCTCTTCATTATTATGTGTGCGACCCATACCACCTCCAACATAGAAGTTGCACCCTTCTAAGTGTCCATCTTTAGAGGTAAAGGCAACTATTCCTATGTCATTGGTAAGAAGATCAACAGAATTGTCCCCAGGAACTGTAACAGCACATTTGAATTTTCTCGGTAAATAAGTTGAACCATAGAGAGGCTCATCTTTTATCCCACTAAAAACATTATCTTTGAATTGGAGCTTTCTAATTGCTTCAATATCTTTGTCAGGCTTTATGGTGTACTCTAAATCTCCATCAGCCCAAAGCTCTAAAAAAGTGCCTTGGCCAGCTATTGGGGTAAGAAGATCTGCAACGTTTTTTGCCAATGCTCTTGCAATAATATAGTCTGGCGAATTAAATGGAGCTGCAGGGGCCATAACGTTTCTATTTATGTCTCCACATGCAGCTAATGTGGAGCCCATTGAATTTACTATTGTTTGAATTACTTCCTTTAGGTTCTCCTTTCTAATTCCATGCATTTGAAAGGCTTGTCTTGTAGTGGCTCTAAGTGTTCCATTACCTAGTTTTTCAGATAATTCATCTAATGCTAAAAATAATTTCCCAGGGACTTCACCGCCCGGATTTCTTAACCTAAGCATCATTTGCCAATCTTTACTCTTGCCAGGCTTTCTATTTTCCCTGTTATCTTGTTGATAACTACCATGAAATTTTAATAACTGAACTGCATCGTTCGTAAAATGATCGCTCTCATTGACTAATTCCGTAGCAAGTGGTTCTTTAAGAAATTGGCTACTTTTTTTAAAATTTTCAAATTTAGAAACTTCTAGTCCATTTGCCAAACAAACAGTTTCTTCCTTGGCAGAATCTTTTTTCTTTTTTACTTTCTCAACCTTGATCAAAGGACCAAAAAATATCTCTTTTTATACATTAGCGAAAAGCTTATTTAACTGGTAGTAAATTATAGTAAGTGAAGTTATATTTTTTTCTTGTCTAAATATTTACTTGAGATAGGAACAGAAGAGTTGCCCGCGAAATTTTCTCATTCTGTTCTAGAGCAATTTAAATCTCTAATTGAATTTGAATTGGATAAAAAGTTAATCAAATTCGAACATATAGTTATTACTTCCACACCAAGGAGGATAGTTCTAATTCTCGAGGGTTTAGTTGATTATTCAGAAGATAAGATAATAGAAAGAAAAGGGCCTAAAGCAAATTCAGCTTATTTAAATGGATGTCCTACTAATGCTGCTTTAGGATTTGCTAATAGCTTAGATATAGATGTATGTGACCTAGAAATAAAAAATACAGAAAAGGGTGACTTTGTATTTGGAAAGAAAATTCAGAAAGGACTATCAACAAAAATTTCTTTGTCTTTGATTATCCCAAAATTAGTCAAGAGTCTTCAAGGCCCTCGATTTATGAAATGGGGGGCTGGGAACATAAAATTTTCAAGACCTATTAGGTGGATTACCTCTATTTATAATGATGAAATTCTTGATTTTGATTTTGATGAATGTGATCCAAAGATCAAAATAAGTAATAAAACAAAAAGTCATAGGCTAATCAATGAAGTTTTAGAAGTTCAGAATCCTGATGAATTTTTTGAATTATTGAAACGAAATAAAGTAATAGCTATTCGAAAAGAAAGAAAAGAAAAAATTGAAAGTTTAATAAATCAGGCATCTAAATCTTTAAATCTGAAACCTGACCTTTCTGAAGGATTACTAAATGAACTAACTGATTTAGTTGAATGGCCAGACTTAATTATTGGCAAATTTAGTGATGAATTTCTTGATCTTCCGGTTGAAGTTCTCTCAACAGTAATGAAAAGTCATCAGAGATACGTTCCTCTTTTATTGAAAAACAAAAGTTTTTCCAAACTAGATTTAAGCTCTGAAAAAAATATCAGTACAACTTTCTTCGTTATTTCAAATGGTCTTGAAGAATCAAATAATAATATTGCTAAAGGTAATGAGAAAGTTTTGAGGGCAAGGTTTTCAGATGCAAAGTTTTTCGTAGAAAGTGACAAAAAAGTTGCTGCAATCGAAAGAAATGAAAAACTTAAATCTGTTTCCTATTTGAAAGGACTTGGAAATATATTTCAGAGAGTAGAAAGAATAGAGGAAATTACTAAAAAAATTCTTAAATTTTTAAATGATAAGTCTTTAGAAGAAAAAAAAATAATAGAAGTTGCTAAATACTGTAAAAACGACTTATGTAGCGAAATTGTTTTCGAATTCCCTGAGCTGCAAGGAATAATGGGTGGTAAATATCTTAAATATGAGGGATTTAATGAGGATGTTTGCTTGGCTGTCGCTGAGCATTATTTACCTTCTTTTTATAAAGATGCTTTACCCTCCACAAAATATGGTGCAATAGTTTCCATAGCAGATAAGGTCGAAACTTTAATAAGTATCTTTATTTCTGGTAAACGTCCTAGTGGATCATCTGATCCTTATGCCTTAAGAAGAAATTTGAATGGAGTGATTAAAATAATTTGGGATTATGAACTTGATTTACCTTTAGATGCATTATTTAACGAACTTATTGATTTTTGGGAAATGGCAT
>MWOX01000140.1 GCA_002026005.1 Prochlorococcus sp. HOT208_60m_808M21 | reverse complement strand
GATAGGTACATATGCTTTGTCAGCTGGATACAGTGATGCCTATTACAAAAAGGCACAAAAAGTTCGGACACTCATAAGAAAAGATTTTAATAACGCTTTTAAGAAAGTAGATGTTTTATTAACTCCAACTTGCCCAACCACTGCTTTTTTGAAGGGAGATTTTGTCAATGATCCACTTGCGATGTACTTGTCTGATCTATTAACTGTTCCTGCTAATTTAGCAGGCCTCCCAGCAATCAGTATTCCTTGTGGATTTGATACTAAAGGATTACCTATTGGAATGCAATTGATAGGCAATGTATTAGAAGAAGATAGAATATTAAATGCCGCAAATATCTTTGAAATTGATGCTCAGGTAATTAAGAACAGACCTTTATTTTAAATTTGTATTAATAATTAATTTGTAATCCAAAACTATAGATCTTTTAGAAATTTTCTCTATCTTATATATATAAATTATTTGAATATGGCTTTCGTTCCACTTCATAATCATAGTGACTACAGCTTACTTGATGGTGCCAGTCAAATTTCTAAAATTGTAGACAGAGCCTATGATCTTGGAATGGAATCGGTAGCTCTTACTGATCATGGAGTGATGTATGGTGTTCTTGATTTGGTCAGGAAGTGTAAAAAGAAAGGTATAAAACCAATTATTGGTAATGAAATGTATGTGATTAATGGTTCTATTGACGATCCTCAACCTAAAAAAGAAAAAAGATATCATTTAGTGGTTTTAGCGAAAAATTATACTGGTTATAAGAACCTAGTGAAGTTGACAACAATTAGTCACCTAAACGGGATGAGAGGCCGAGGTATTTTTTCTAGACCATGTATTGATAAATCTCTTTTAAGCAAATATAGTGATGGTTTAATAGTTTCTACAGCTTGTCTTGGTGGAGAGATACCTCAGGCTATTTTAAAAGGTAGATTAGACATAGCAGAGGATATAGCTCTTTGGTATAAAAAATTATTTGCAGATGACTTTTATCTGGAAATACAAGATCACGGCTCTATTGAGGATAGAATTGTTAACGTTGAATTGATAAAAATTGGGAAGAAGCACCAAATAAAAGTTATAGCCACCAACGACGCCCACTACTTATCAAGTATGGATGTTGAAGCACATGACGCTTTGCTTTGTGTATTAACAGGAAAACTAATAAGTGATGAAAAGAGATTGAGATATACAGGTACAGAATATATTAAAGGTGAAAATGAAATGCTTGAACTTTTTAAAGATCATATTGATGATGAATCAATAGTTGAGGCAGTAAACAATACTATAGAAATTTCTCAAAAAGTTGAAGTATTTGATTTGTTTGGTAATTATAGAATGCCAAAATTCCCTCTTAACGAAGATACAGATTCATTTTCTTTCCTAACACAATTAACTTACAAAGGTCTTTTAAAAAGACTTAAAAAAAATGATCTTTCAGAAGTTGAGGAGAACTATAAAACAAGACTATCTTCCGAATTAAAAATTATTAAAGATATGGGCTTCCCAGATTATTTTTTGGTTGTTTGGGACTACGTCAAATTTGCTAGAGATAACTCTATCCCTGTAGGACCAGGTAGAGGCTCTGCAGCAGGCTCATTAGTAGCTTATGCTCTTCAAATAACAAATATAGATCCTGTTGAACATGGATTATTGTTTGAGAGATTTTTAAATCCAGCAAGAAAGTCAAAGATCGGAAG
>MWOX01000014.1 GCA_002026005.1 Prochlorococcus sp. HOT208_60m_808M21 | reverse complement strand
GTAAGGATTCATACTAATTTTTTTTAAATATGTTACATTCTTTAATAATTCAAGTTAAGATTTCCTCTGTCAATAAAGCATAAATGAGGAAATGTTTGATGTATACAAATGTCATTTACTCTTTGGCTTGCTAATTGATCACATATGAAATCTAAAAATGGATGCACTTACTAGTTTTATTGTTGTTATTATCGCAATTACAATTCAATTCTCTTTGTACGCCATCAAAAGGTTGCAGGAACCTTTAGAACCAAATTATTTGCTAGATAAAAATTCGAAAAAAAATAAAAACTACATGGGTAAATTTTGGAAAAATGCCGAAATAACAAATGGGAGATTTGCTATGATTGGTTTTTTAGCTTTGATAATAAACTACGGTTTTTTTGGGTGGATAATACCTGGTTTTATTTAAACTATCATTACATTAAGGTTTTAAAGAAAAAAATAAATCTCTCGTTCAAAACAAACTCTCCTTTTAAAAAAAAATTTTTTATTATAAGTAAAAAAAGTAATTGAGTAATTCTGATTTTGATAAAAATGGATTGGGTAGCTATGGAATACATTGGCTTCAATATGCTGCTTTTGCTGTCTGTGGTTTTGCTATATTTACAACCTGGGCATTTTTTTATGATGAAAGATTCCACAACTTTTTAATGAATATTTTCAGGGTTATTAACTGCAGTGGGTTCAACTGTAATGGAGCATTTTAAAATTCTATGGCTAATCCAGATCAAAAAACAATATTAATTGATAATGCTTTTGAGGAAATAAAAAACATTTGTATAAATCTTCAAAAAGATACTGATGCTTCGAATTCAGAACTTAAAAGTTTACTAAAACTAATTATTAATGAATGGGAAGAAAAAGAAGAACAAAAAACTGGTTTTGGATTCAGGTAAAGTTAGCCACTTTCTAAGAAGAGACTTAGGCCTAAAATCATTTTTATAATTTAAATTTTTTAGAAAGAAATTAAAAAGGAATGAATCTCAAATAGAAGATTCATTCCAGATTTAGCATTAGTTTTATCTAGATTTAAATTTTATAATTTAACTCCTCTGGTGGACTGTCAATCATTAGATCCCTCCTATTCAACAAGTTAAACCTACGACTTACTTATTAAGAAAGTAAATCAGTAAAAATGCTGATTTATTATTTTCTAAAATGTTTGAATTAAAGATGCCAATTCTGGTGCATCTAATAAAAGTGCAAAAAATGTAAGCACAACTAATAAAAATATGGAAAAGTAGAATTGAATCATGCCTCAAAATTACTTAAGAAGAATTCTTTAAGTTGTATAAAATAATGCTTTGTTTACATAATTAAACATCTCTACCTAGAGAAGTTTAATTAGAGAATAATTAAGATGCTTCAGGGTAAAATATCGTCCTATTTTTTTGCCAATACTCACAGCCTTTAAGTAAATGATCACCCTGTGGTATGCGTTTCTCGTATTTTGGACAGATCTAGACAGTGGCAAAAGTTCTGTAGTGCTTTAGCGAAAGTGATTGCAAGTAATACAAATCTTTGTTCGTTTTCGTTTTAGAATAGATTCTTATAGATATTCCCATTTTGACGGATTTAACTTGATCATGATTACTGGAATTTATTAGTAACAATTTGCCAACCTCCTGAAATTAATTCATTCCATGTTTCACAAGCACACTCAATAGAATGAAGTCTTGAATTTTTAATTTGAGCTGGTTCACCTAATTCATTTGCATAGAAAAGATGAGTATATACTTGTAAGTTATTAGATACAGATTTCTTATAACTCTCAAAAAAAATTAATAAACCACTTTTTTTGTTAAACAACCAGCCAGTTGGGGGGTCAATAAGGCTGCCACGATAAAAACAAGTCCGAACATTAGCGACTCCTGAAGTCATGAAGATAATACAGTTGTACTATTAATATAAATGTACTACTTGCAGAAGTCAAGTATTGCTCTGGTAATTATTTAAATACTAAAATTACTTTCCAGAAATAATCAGCTGTAAACTTCTTATTTGGTAATAGTGAATACAAGTAACTACTTGAAAAAGAAAATATCATTTAAAGAGTATCTCCAAAAGAATGCAATGTATCGAAATCCCTTCTATTTAGGATGGAACAAAGGTTGGTCTTTTTTATTTTTTTTCGAGGGTGGCATTGCAAAAATTGAAGCAAAAGGTTTTGGTATTTCTATTACAACAAAAGTTGAAAAAGGAGAATCACCCCTAGAATCTGCGGATAGATTAGTATTAAAAGAGCAAAGGATTAGAAAATCAAGATATTATTCTTGGGTTAAATCTATTAATGAAAAAACAATAAATTAACCAATCCTTAAATTTCTAAAGTAATTTGTTGACAGTCAATTTAAAATAGAAAATAGTCATTTATTTTTCGTGTCCAATAAATTTTATGAATGGTGGAAAAACCATAGAAAAGTTGTAACCTATGGGGCTTTTATCATCTTGTTTGGTTTTTATTTATCTCCTGTTGTCAAAGAAGCAAAATACAAAAACCAATGTATTAAGTACTCTACTAAAGGAGCTTTAACTAAATTTAATAAGGAAGATATAGGAGAAACTTTATTAGAAGAAACAGGTTTGAATATTGATGAACTAGCAAAGATTGAGGGTTATAAGAATTGCATTAATTAAAAGTTCGCAAAAATTACGCTGAGTTTTTAAATGATTAAAGGAATGTTTAAACTTATTTTATTAATATTATTATTTGGGTTTATATCAATAAGTCCAAAAACAAAATATTTGGTTGGCATATCTATAAAAGAAATTTCTTCATTTCTTTTATAGACTGTTAAATATGAAGATAGAGAAAAATGGATTATAGATAAACCAAATTGGATACCTGACCAAAAACTTAAGCCATCGTATTAAATGAAAACTTATTTAGAAGAACGAATTGAATGGTATGACGATAATTATAGAAATGGTAATGCTTTAATCTCTGATAAGCAGTTCGACCAGCTTGAAAAAAATTTATTAAGAACAAACCCAAATTGTGATTACTTTAAAAAGAAAAATAAACTAGTTTTACCTTCATTAGAAAAGAATTCAATAGATGAATTTTTGAAAGGATTATTAGTAGATACCAGATTATTAATTGAACCAAAAATTGATGGTTGTGCTGTTGCTTTGCAATATAGGGATGGAACCTTGGAGAAAGCAGTTTCAAGAAAAGGGGCAGACGTTACTAGTAAACTTATTAAAGTCCAAGACATTCCCAATAATCTTTCTTTACGAGGAGTTCTTCAAGTTAGAGGTGAATTATATGCACCCAACCAAAGTCCAAATATCTCCCAGAGAATTGCTTCTGGATTTCTAAGAGCTAAAGAAGGATTTTCTGAAAGTCTTAGCTTCTGCGCATTTCAAATACTTAATTCAAGACTTAACCAATATGAGTCCAAAAAAAGTCTTTCAAAGCTTGGCTTCACAATCCCTCAGGATATTTCATGCAGCTTTACGAGTCAAGTTGAAGTATTTAGAAAACAATGGCTAGAAGGGAAGCTTTTTAGTAAATATCCAACAGATGGAATAGTAGTAAAAATAAATTCTAGAAAATTACAATTGATTAGAGAAAAATCAAATTTAGATTATCCTTATTGGCAAGTGGCAATAAAACGTTAATGGAATTAATACACCAGATTTTTCCTACTTGGCATATTTACTTGGATATGTTTTTGGTTGGCTTTGCAACTTACGGTTTTCTGAGAATTAAGAAAAAAATAAAAACTAAATAAAGTTTTTAAATCATCCGTAGTCCTTAAGCATGGATTTAAGTTGTTCGGTATCTAATTGTTCAAGATAATTTCTCATTGCCAACCAAGATCTTCTGCTTTCTAACTTTCCACTTTGTTTAAATAAATTTGCGGAAACTTGATCTATCAATTCTTTATGAGTCATATTTATATTCTTCATCAAGTTCAATGACAACACCATTAAAAAATTCTGCTAATAATTTTGATGGGTCTTGCATAGATATCTTTCTATCTACTTTTGATAATTTCTTTTTGATTGGATTTAAGTTAGTCATACAGATTCAGGTAATTCAAGTTCTTCAAAAGTCCAACCTTCTAATTGAAGGTCATGCCATTTATCCCAAGCATTATCCAAATACATTTGAGTGGATGATTTAATTGCCATTGGCTCACCAAGATCATTTGCATAATATGTATGAGCAAAAATTCTCATACTATTTCTTGGAGATTTTTTATTCCTTATAAATAAAATTAATCTGCTGCGATCTGGGCTAAGCAACCAACCACTTGGGGACTCATTACGATAACCGTAAGAAAAATTAGTCCAAACATTAGCTCCTCCTAAAGTCATTACTTAGCAATACATGTGTACTACTAATATAAATGTATTAGAAATGGATCGTCAAGTATTTTGGTAAATAAATTATTTACGCTGATAGAGAATAAAAACAGCTCAGTTATTCCAAAAAAAATAAAATGCCTACCAAAAGCCTCTAATAACAATCAGTTTGATAGGTAATACCGGATCCCCGTCAGTTCTCTGCTGCATCGACCTGGAAATGCCAGAAGAGGATTCAAAGTGGGCTTTCGTTTCCGATTACAAGATCGGTTTACTACCGCATCACGACAGTCTCCTCATGTCGAAAGAGAGTCAGATCAGAGCACATAAAGAAGAACTTAACCAAAGATCCAGTAATCTAACTTTAACTCATTTTTTTATGCATTTGGAGATGGCCAAATGTCTCTTACCATATTTAATAAAATTTGAGCTTCATCATATCTTTCTGAATGCGTTTTACCATTTAATAGAAATGTGATGTGAGCCATTTTTCTTCCCAGAATTTCTCGAGATTTGCCATAACAATGAATATTAGAGCCCTCAATTTCAGATAACATTTTAATTCTGGTTTCCATTGAGATTGGGAAATTCTTTTTTAACCCCAGTAGATTTATCATAATTGCACCCTCACAGTTCATTTTAATTTCAGGTGGCATTATCCCAGAAGAAATGCAAACATATTGATCAAACTGACTTGAAGTGCAAGCTTCAATAGAGAAATGAGCTGAGTTATGTGTTCTAGGAGCTATTTCATTAATTAAAAGACCATTATCTCCATAGAAGAATTCAATAGCTAAAACTCCAACGTAATTAAGTTCATTGACTATTGAAGAGAAAATATTTATTGCAAATAAGTTCAAAGCATATTCATTTGTTCCAGGTGCAAGAACCCAATCACAAACATGGTTTGATTGGAACGTCTCAACTATTGGAAAGAATCTTATCTTACCGTTCCTATCTCTCGAACCAACAAGAGCCAGTTCTTTTTCATACTCTATCCATTCTTCTATTAACCATTCATTAGAACTATTCTCTGTTAAAAAAGAATCTAAATCTTCTTTTGTCTTTATTTTTTTGTTCCCTTTGCCGTCATATCCACCTTTATTTGATTTTGCCATTAGAGGAAAAGTCCAATTATTGATTTCCTCATCCGAGAGATTTTTAAAATCTTCAATACTTATCCATTTTGGGCAGGGAATATTCATTCTTTCTATTAATTTTTTTTGAGAAAACCTATCTACTAATGGCTTAATTGCATTAAGGCTTGGAACAAAAATATCTTTATTGTCAATTAAATTTAATTTATCAATTTTTATCCATTCATTTTCAAAAATTATTTTTTCACACTCATTAATTAATGATTTATTACCTCTTATCTTTAAAGGATCAGCTTCTATGACATGATCTGCTTTTAAACCAGCAGGATCATCACAAGATTTTGTTTGCACACATACTTCTAGATCTCTTTTTTTTGCTGCCTCGGTTAACATCAAAGCCAGTTGACCACCTCCAATTATTCCTAGGGAATAATTTTTCTTAATATCGTTTATATTTTTTTTTAAACTCATAGCATGATTTTATTACCATTTCTAATTCTTAACAACTGAATTTTTAAGGATCTAGAGCTTAGATTTTGCTAATATATAAAGTATTTAATACCAAATATTTATAAATTTTCACTAGGTAATCAATTGTGAATAAGAGAAAAATATTAGTCCCATTAGGTGATAAGTCATACGAAGTAACTCTAGAAGCAGGGATACTGAATAATATCAGCGAAGAACTTTTAAAAATTGGAATAACAAAGAATAGAAAAATACTTGTGATTTCAAATGAAGAAATATCTAATTTGTATGGAGAAAAATTTTTAAATAATTTAAAAGATAATAAATTTCAGGCCAAAATGTTCCTTATCAAGGCTGGAGAATCATATAAAAACTTAAAAACCTTAAGTGAAATATATGATGTAGCATTTGAATTTGGCTTAGATAGAAATTCAATAATTATTGCCCTTGGAGGAGGAATTGTTGGAGATGTAAGTGGTTTTGCAGCTGCAACTTGGCTGAGAGGTATCGAATATATTCAGATTCCAACAACATTATTATCAATGGTTGATTCATCTGTGGGAGGAAAAACAGGCGTAAATCATCCAAAAGGTAAGAATTTAATTGGAGCTTTCTATCAACCTAAAGCAGTTTTTATTGATCCAGAAACTTTAAAAAGTTTGCCCAAAAGAGAATTTAGTGCAGGTATGGCCGAAGTAATAAAATACGGAGTAATAAGAGATAAAGAACTTTTCGAATACTTAGAAATTGAAAAAAACAAAAATGAACTTATAAATCTCAAAAATGAATATCTAATTAAAATAATTAATAGTTCAATTAAAACAAAGTCTCATATTGTTTCGCAAGACGAACATGAAAATGGTGTTAGAGCAATATTGAATTATGGTCATTCTTTTGGTCACGTTATTGAAAATTTATGTGGATACGGCAAATTTCTTCATGGTGAGGCAATATCAATTGGTATGAATATTGCGGGGGAAATAGCAATTGAGAAAGGATTATGGTCTAAAGAAGAATTAGAGAGACAGAAGAATCTTTTGAAGAGTTACGGTCTTCCTACCGAGATCCCCAAAATAAATAAAGAAGACGTTCTAACAATACTTATGGGCGATAAAAAAGTTCGTGATGGCAAAATGAGATTTATATTACCGAAAGAAATTGGTGCTGTTGATATATATGATGACGTAGAAGATTCATTATTTTTAAAATTTTTTTCTTAACGCAAACAGGTTGAATTTATATTCATTTTCTTCTCATTAAACTTTTTAAAAACAAACCACTTAAAACCACCTAAACAAACAGGATCAACGAGTCTAAGTAATGCCTCTCTTCTTAAAAGGGCATTTGATAAATCCTCCTTAAATTCCTTCTGAATTCCATAAAGTCTCTCTGCCAATCCAAGTGCCAACAAAGCCTCTCCTTGTTTAGTTATTCCAACAGTATTAAATCCAAGATTCTTAGCATCATTAATTAAAGTTTCTATGCATACATGAGATGTTAAATCGCAATTCCCAGGAGAATCTAAGACATTATTCATCAATTTTTGATTTTCATAAGAAACTATTGTCCCATCAGAAATCTTAGAAGTGTAGTATTTTTTTGCTTCTTTAGCGTAATCAATTATCAATAAAATACCGTTATTGATTTTTCCATAAATAGCTTTTAACCATTTTGAGTTATCTATATGCCATTCTGTCGTCCATCCTTCAAGGGCATCTTCAGGCGGAATAGTGATTCCCAACTCACTTTTAGCGAGTTCAATACTTTTTTCTAATTCACTTGTAATTGGCATTTTATCAAAAAATAATTTATGGGATTTTTTGTCTATAGAAACTGCTTGTCGAAGTAATTTTCGTTTTGAGAAGGTGAGTCTCTCTACTGGCAAAGCATCCAAAACTTCATTTGCTAGAACTATTCCATTTATATTATTTTCGTCTACTTCATCCAAACCTTTCCATAAAATATCAATACCTAAGTTCAAAAATTCCTTCAATTTATTTTTTTGTTTTTCTACCATACCTTCATTAGGTTCAATAATTACAAAAGAAACTCCTTCTAAAAAATTCTTGCTGTTTTCTAAAAAATATTTAATTAATCCACTCATAAAGCTTCCATCTCCAGCTCCAAATTCAGTTACAGATAATTTCTTATTAGATAAAAAACT